>DASRCD010000360.1:0-3955 GCA_035653315.1 Candidatus Angelobacter sp. | reverse complement strand
ACTGTTTCTGCGTGCTTGGCCGAATCAATCTGCTCGTAACACGTGGACAAATTAGAGCAAACAGCTGTCTGCAAGTATTACTCTGGTAACTAGCGACGACCAACCATCTTAAAGCCCTTAAGGCCATCGATAAGTTATTTGCTTTCAAAAGGTTAAGTGGATATATCAGGCGATCATAAAGCAGGCGCAAAGAGGGCCGTGTCTTTATACCGTCGCGGTACGAGCCAGCACAGCTATAATTTGCAATAACTTATGCTTCCGATGCTTTGGTTACGTGTGGCCCTCAGCCTATATGGGGTGGGGTTGGTGTATGCCCTGGTTTCATTCTGGGGTGGCAGGAACGTGCTGACCCGCATCACCTTGCCCGCAGTGGGATTGGGCACGGTGTTTCATTTTGTGTCGTTGGTAGAGAATGCCGTGTTTAGCGGGACATGGGCACCCACTTCCATGCATGGGCTGGAATCCCTGCTGGCCTTTGTGCTGATGGGTTTTTTCTTTGCCGTTTATGCCCGATATAAAACAACTTCCCCGGGACTTGCAGTGTTTCCGCTGGTCTTCTGGCTTACATTTTCCGCTTCATCATACGCTTCACCTACAGAGCCTTCCGCGCCGCTCTTTGTGAGCCTGCAATGGATTTATATTCACGTGGCGCTGATCATGATCGGCTATTCGGCATTATTTTTCAGCTTTGTCGCCAGCATTCTTTATCTCATTCAGGAACGCAATCTTAAAAGCAAAGCAGGGATGAGCGGCGTCTGGTCACGCCTGCCCGCCCTGGCAACTATTGATGAAATCGGTTTCAAGTGCCTGATCTGGGGATTTCCATTTATGACGCTGGGCCTGATCGCCGGCTCCATTCTGGCAGAAGCCCGTTATGGCTCCCACTATTTTGCCGATCCTAAAATTCTGCTTTCCGGCTTGATGTGGGTTGTATATATGGTCTTGCTGTACACGCGCTGGAACGCTGGATGGCGAGGCCGCCGCGCTGCTTATCTTGCGACATTTGCTTTTGGCGCAGCCATACTGGCCTGGGCCGCCAATAATTTCAGCCAGACACACAGGTTTATTGCGCAATGAACTTTTACGTCATCGGTGTGAACCACAACAGCGCGCCTCTTGAGGTGCGTGAGCGGCTTGCCGTGAGTGAAGCACAGCTTCCTGACGCAATCCGCAGTCTGGTTCAGCATCCCGGTGTGGAAGAAGGCATGTTGCTTTCCACCTGTAATCGGGTGGAGGTGCTTACCAGCACCAAACAAGGCGCTGATCTGCGGGGGTTTCTGGGCAGTTATTTTGGGGTGAACCCTATAGCGATCAACTCGCACATCTATGAGTTTGCGCAGCGTGAAGCGGTGCGCCATGTTTTCCGTGTTGCTTGCAGCCTGGATTCCATGGTGGTGGGTGAGCCGCAGATTCTGGGGCAGGTCAAAGAAGCGTATGCGGTGGCACGTGGCTTGGGCGCTGTCCACTCTTCTCTGGAAGCCCTGCTATCCCGCGCTTTTGCTGTGGCCAAGCGCGTGCGTACAGAGACGGCCATCGGCAGTTCCAGTGTTTCGATTGCGTCTGTCGCGGTGCAGTTGGCGGAAAAGATTTTTGGTTCGCTGAAAGATAAGACCGTTTATCTGGTTGGCGCGGGCAAGATGGCGGAACTGGCTGCGCGGCACCTGATTGCGCACGGGGCAAAAAATATTATCGTAAGCAATCGCACGTATGAGCGGGCAGTTGATCTGGCGGAAAGTTTTGGTGGACGGGCCGTTCCGTTTGAGCAACTCCAAGAAACAGCCGACCATGCCGACATTATCCTGACTTCCACCGGTGCTCGTGAACCTATTTTCCACCGCGAACACGGAGAACGCCTGCTCAAAGGGCGTCGCAACCGCCCGATGTTCTTTATTGATATTGCAGTCCCACGCAACGTCCATCCGGAGATGAACAAGCTGGATGGCATGTTTGTCTATGACATTGACGATCTGCAGGCCGTGGCTTCAGACAATGCGAGCGAACGCAAAAAAGAAGCCGAGCGCGCGGAAAAAATCATTGAGCTTGAAGTGGACCGCTTTGCATCGCGCATGAAATCGCTGGCCGTTGTGCCGACGATCCTTTCCCTTCAGGAATATTGTGAAACCATCCGGCAGGCCGAAATTGACCGCATTCGCGGCAAGCTTGGCAGTATTACTCCTGAGCAGGAAGCCGCGATTGAAGCCATGACGCGCGGCATTATCAACAAGCTGCTGCACACGCCCATTACCACGCTCAAATCTTCCACCGATCATCCTGAGGCTGCTACCATCCATGAAATGATCCGGCGGATATTTAATCTGAACACTGGGAAGTCTAAAGAATAATGGCCCATCTTCGTATTGGCTCACGCGGCTCACAGCTTGCCTTATGGCAGGCGAATCACGTGGCGGCATTGCTGCGCGAGCAGGGACATACCGTGGAAATTGAAATTATCAAGACCACGGGCGACAAGATTACTGACGTGGCCCTGGCTAAGGTCGGTACCAAGGGCATGTTTACCAAGGAAATTGAAGAAGCCCTGGCTGATAAGCGCGTTGATCTGGCTGTGCACAGCTTGAAAGACGTGCCCACTGAGCTTGCGCCGGAGTTTGAGCTTTCGGCCATCATGAAGCGCGAAGATCCGCGCGATGCGTTTATCTCAGTGAAATATTCGTCGCTCAATGAGCTGCCGCAAGGCGCTAAGGTTGGCACCAGCAGCTTGCGGCGGCAAGCGCAATTGAAAATATTGCGGCCTGATCTGGAAATATTTCCTTTGCGCGGTAATGTGGATACGCGAATCAGAAAGCTTGAGTCCGGCGAGTATGACGCCATTATTCTGGCAGCTGCGGGCGTGCATCGCCTGGGGCTGCACCAGTATGTGCGCTCCCATATTTCTCCTGAGGTCATGTGTCCCGCGGTAGGCCAGGGTGCATTGGCCATTGAAACACGCCGTAATGATGCGCACACCCGCACACTGCTGGCTTTTCTCAATCACGCCGAGACGCGCGCCGCGATTGAGTGTGAGCGCGCCGTGCTGGGTGCAATGGGTGGCGGCTGCCAAGTCCCCATTGGCGCATTTGCCGAAGTGCGCAACGGACAACTGCACCTGCATGCCATTGTGGGATCGCCCGATGGCAGCTTGATCTTGCGCGAACAAGGCCAAGACTCCGATGGAGAAAAGCTGGGCCGTGAAACCGCACAAATATTGCTAAGACGCGGAGGAGACAAGATTCTTGCCGACGTTTATGCCCATGAGGCCCCTGTGCCAAAGCAGCCATGAGGGATGCCATGATCGTCAGAATCGCGCGTGGACGAAAAGAGATTGATGATGAAAACGATCGTTTTTCTCCATAGTGGCGAGGAGCGGAACAAAGCCAGTCGCCCAGAGTAGCGCGTGAGAAGAAGAAAGCCCGGAAGGTTATCTAGAAGTGAAGCGAGAACAAGAGGCTCCGCTTAGCGGCTGGAAAATTCTGACCACGCGCGCCAGCAGGCAATCCGGCGGGCTGGCCAGACCTCTGCGCGAAATGGGCGCTGACGTCATTGAGATTCCCACTATTGAAATCAAGCCGCCCAAAAGCTATAAGGCGCTGGATGCCGCGCTGGAAAAAATTGTTCATTACGACTGGCTCATTCTTACTAGCGTGAATGGGGTTGAAGCTTTGTTTGCGCGGCTGGGGAAGCTGAAAATAAATGTAGAAAAACTAAAGCATCTTCAGGTGGCGGCCATTGGCCCGGCGACAAAGCGTGAGATTGAAGCGCAGGGCTTACAAGTTGCGGTAACTCCGGAAAAATATGTTGCGGAGTCCGTGGTGGAAGCCTTAAACGGGCAGACGGAAGGGAAGCGCGTGCTGCTGGTTCGGGCCAAAGTTGCCCGCGATGTGCTTCCAACAGAACTCAAAAAAGCAGGGGCCAAGGTGGATATTGCCGAAGCTTACGAAACGCATGTTCCAAAAGATGC
>DASRCD010000359.1:0-3604 GCA_035653315.1 Candidatus Angelobacter sp. | reverse complement strand
ACCAGGGCCGCCAAGGTTTTTGAGGTTTTGTTTGAGATCGCAACGAGCCGCCGCATGTTGGTTTCTCCCTTTTTCAACTACGCCAACATGAAAAGCAGGAAATAAACCAAACTCAACTGTTGCAAATAAACAGCTTAGACGGATGATGGGAGAGTAATCCGTGTGCGGCAAAGGACGCTGTGTGCATGCAGACACAACCAAACAGACGGAATAAGTAGAAGAGGAGGGAATCCGGGCAAAAAAAGGGGCTTCAGGAGCCACCTGAAACCCTTAAGGAGCGCAGCTATGAGTCAAAGCAAAGAAAATCGGGAGGGACTAAGTAGCGGGGCCCAGCCGATTGCCTGAAATCTCAGCCGCTGTTCAGTTAGACACAGATTTGTAAGCTCACGGAACAGAAAAAATCAGTTAAATTCTTTTTGATAAGATATTTGAAGATTTTGGCCCCAAAATAATGAATTAATTGAAGTTATAAGGATAGCTTAAGAAAAAACTTCAGAAGGGAATACCCCGGCGAAGTATCTTCCAAATAACCAAAGCTCCAAGCTAGGGCAGCTTTCGGGCTAATGTGGGCCGGGTGGCACAGCCTTGGACGACGGTGCCACTTACCCTAATGATAATGATTGTGGACTGCGAGGCCCCCGCCTGCGAAGTCTTTGGTCTGCGCCAGCACTCAACCCGCTCTAATGGCCTGAGCGCAATACTGGGACGGGGTTTTTCCACGTTTATTTCAATTCAGTGATAATCGCGCGTTGCTCGCCGCGAATGAGCGTTTCTGTATGTACACGGTCGCGCTGGTTGAAGCGGATTGTTCCCGGTTTATATGCGTTTACAGTTTCTTTCCCGTCCGGAGTGGTTGACTTAAGGTCACCATCTTTAAGAAACAACACCACAACGTCTTTATCATGGAAATGCATCGGCGTTGCTACCCCGGGCTTCCACACGGAATCCCACACAATCACGCGATCATTCTCAAAAAGCTTTTTTGCGCCTTCTCTTGGAAATGCCAGCTGGTATTGCGTGGGATTATTGATTGGATCAACATGGTGGTCTTTCAAGTCAATCACCAGAGTGCGCCCCGCGATTTTTGGCGCTGTGCCCTTGGAAATAAACGTAGCCTCTCCCGATGCAAAAGAAATCACAACTGCATCATTGGGCTGTGCGGGAATTGCTTCTGTTACGTCAAAAACCGCGACCCGCTGGTTGTCGATGACCGGCTGTTGCGCGGTAGGCGAAGCGGTCTGGAACAGCATGGCGCAGAACAACAGAATTCCAAGCATGGAATTGTCTCCTCTGTTAACGCAAAATGAATTGGCGATTCTTATTCCGAATCCGAGTCCGCACACAGTAATCGCGTTCGCGCCATGATAAGCCTGGGGATGAAACGACGCAACATTTTGCCGCTTTACGTCCTTACATGCCAAATCTCTGGCGGTACGCGCTGGGAGAGACGCCGGTGTGGCGTTCAAATAGCTCGCGGAAAAATGCGACATCTTGATAGCCAATGGCGTCACTGATCTCCTGCATGCTGCGATGGCCGCTTTCCAGCAGGCGCTTGGCGGCAGCAATCCGCAATTTTTGCAGGTAAATCAAAGGCGTGTCTCCGGTCGCAAATTTGAACCGCCGGACAAAATTACGCAGACTCATGCCAACATGCCGGGCCATGGCTTCCAGCGGAAACGTGCGATGAAAATTCTGGTGCAGCCACTCCTGCGCGTTAGAGATGGCATCATCAGTGTGCTCGGTTTTTAACGGGACCAGGGCAAATCCGGCTTGCCAGGCGCGCGGGGTTTCAATCAGCATTGCCTTGGCACTCTGCATGGCAACCTCATGACCGCAGAAATGCTCCACCAAGCACAAGGAAAGGTCGAGCGCGGCATTTAAGCCGCCGCCACAATAAAAACCGCGATCTTCCGTGACCATCAGCTCGGGCATCCAGCGCACCTGGGGATACTTCCGGCGGAACTGCTCCGCCAGCCACCAATGTGTGGTAGCACGCCGGCCATTGAGCAGTCCGGTGGCCGCTACCAGTCCCACACCTGAACAAACGCTGGCTATGATGGCGCCGCGCTTGTGCCAGCGATGCAGCCACGGCACAACCGGAGCATTGCGCACCGCTACATCTTCCAGATCGAGGCCCGTGGAAGGAATAAAAATTAGTTCCGTTTTGCGGATGTCTTTGAGCGCCGCTTCCGGCTTGATTTGAATGGATCCTTCACAACTCACCGCGCGGCCATTCAATGAAGCGGTGGTCACGCGGAAACGCGGGACCGGTTCTTTGCCGGCGCAAAGGTTCCATAGCAGGCCTGCATGGCGAAAGACCTCCATGGGGCCAACCGCCGTGGATGAAAAAGTGCCGTCAAGAAATAAAACAGTGACTTCTATCATGGTCGTGCTTTCCTGCAATTCATCCCAGAATTAAAAGTGGCTGAATCACCTATCTATAATGGCAAATCTGCCATATTGCGGCAAGTAGAACCTGCATTTAACCTCTGAACAGAGTTGCAATAAAAATCAATCGACGGAGGATACATGAAGAAATACATCATTGAGCGGGACATTCCCCAGGTCGGCAGCCTGGAGCGTAATCAGCTTCGCGAAGCTGCCGCTAAGTCCAATAGCGTCTTAAAACAGCTTGGTCCGGATATCCAATGGCTGGAATCTTTTGTCGCGGCCGACAAGACTTTCTGCGTTTATCTGGCCAAGGATGAAGCCATTATTCATAAGCATGCGGAGCTGAGCGGCTTTCCCGCCACCAAAATCACAGAGATCAGCAAGATGATTGATCCCACAACTGAAGCGCAAAAGTAACATTCCGGGTGCTCTCAGGCCGCTGTCAGTTCATGAATGATGGCGGCACAAATCTGGCCTCCGCTGGTCTGGTCAAAGCGCGCAAACATGGGCGAGGTATTCAATTCCAGGAAGACCAGCTTACCTGTATCCGGATCAGTCTTGAAGTCTGCCGCGCCAAAATCCAGTCCGAGCCGCGACATTAGCTTTCGCAGCAAAGAAACTTCTTCAGGCACTTCCGGTAATAAGGTGAGTTCCGCATCCTGGTTCACGCGATAGTCCAGGGAACTGCTGCTTACCTCAAATGCAAATGAAGATCCACCAATGACATAAATGCGAATCTCCGGGGCCACCAGCTTGTTTTGCACAATCGCGGGAGTTGCGGCAATTCCGTTGCGAAGTTTTGTTTTCTCCAGCGCGTCCGCCAATGAATAGCAATAGTCACCGCCGAGCACCGGCTTGGCGATCATCTGCCTGCCTTGTTCTTCCCCAAACTTTCCTGGCTCATTGGTGATGTAGGTTTGGGGAATGCGCAAGCCAGTCTCCTGCGCCATTGCCAGCGCTGCTGGCTTATTCAACGCAACGTTTGTCATTTCACGATTGAAAAGGCGGATGTTTTGGTCAGACAGCAGCCAGCCCCACACAATCTGATACCACGCTGAGGCGCGCGCTGAAACTTCCGGGCGTGGATCTTTCATTCCGCCAAACACGTCATAGCGGATGAACGCCCCCGTGGCATTTATCTTGCTGCCGGAAACCTGCGGGGCGTCTCCGGGCGTCCAGCAGAAAGCAGGACTTTCAGAGGCGGGCAGCCGAA
>DASRCD010000358.1:0-2652 GCA_035653315.1 Candidatus Angelobacter sp. | reverse complement strand
GTCCTGATCAAAGGAAAGGTTCTCGTCGATATACTTGCGTGTCTTATCGGCCTCTTCCGTCAGGCCCATCAGGATCATCGTATCCAGCGCGTCCACTGGCGTCATCAGCAGTGATGTGCTGTGCCAGTCATGCGATCCTCTGCTCAGCGGCTTGAGTTCATCATGCCCCCACGCATATTGCTTGTAAGCATTCCACGCATAAAGAAACTCGCCGCGCACCTGCAAAGCCATGGGGCCGGGAGAAGGCGCAGGACCGGTTTGGGTTGGTGCAGTTTGTGCGCTGGCAGTCGCAAATAAATTTGCAGCAAGGCTGATGAGAACAATAAGACACCATTTGCGCATATTATGGTCTCCAGAAAAAAGCCGGATAAATCGCATCCATAATAGCGCAAGGCGCTTCATTGCCATGAGAAATGGCTTCTCTCGCGGTTACTGCATTCTCTCAATGCTGGCAATAAAACAGCCGGCTTCCGTATTCCGGACATGAATATAAAGGACGCCTTCCATGCTGAGAAGCTTTTCGATCGAGCTCTCAATCGCGCCATCGTCTGGGCGCTCGCGAGCGATGATCCATCGATTTTCCCCGTATGCTTCCAACGTAAGGGGGAGAGAACGCAATTCCTCCGGAAAAGCTCCTTGCTCTTTGAATTCTTCACAAGCTTGCGCATGAATAAAAACAGGGCCGGGTGAAGGATATGCGTCCAGATTTTCGAATGGATTATACGTAAACAGGATTCGTTCCTCTGTGCCGACGCAAAACTGTTTCAAACACGCGCGACACGGACCATAGCCTGTTGCAGTTTCCACGTGAGCAGGATGGCCATATTGCGGAGATTGGAGCGTAGTGCGAACGGATTGAGCAAGAGTTGCAGGAACGGGTAAAACACGAAATCCAGCCATGACTTCCTCCTTAAGATCGTTGATCTTTTATGAAGGTAAGGCCAGGCTGGATTCCAGGCACTCCGGGGATTGCTTCCAAATTATTTATTGATGTCCTGTTTTGCTTCCAATTGCTTGATCAATCCCTGCACTGCGGATTTGTTCTGATCAGGCGCGCCGTTTAAAGCAACCTTCATTTCTTTCACCGCGCCGTCGTAGTCGCCCTTGGCTGCCGCGATGCGCGCAGCCTCATTGTGGGCAAGCCAGTGATCAGGGTTTTTCTTGATGTTGGTGCGGAACACCTCAAGCGCCTGGTCCTGCTTGCCCTGTTGCTGAAGCTGGCGGCCATAGGTATGCAGTTGCACCACATTGGCCATGCCCAGGGCTTTGTTGCGGGCTGTAACGGCTTCATCTTTACGGTTGAGCGCATCAAGAATCCGCGACTTGGTCATCAGGTTGTCATAGCGCTCTTCCACTCCAATGGAATGGTCTTCATACTTCAGCGCTTCTTCCAGGTTGTATTTGTTGGCCAGGAAATAATTGGCGGCATCGTCCCAGCCTTCCCAGGTATATTGCGCCAGGCCGCGAAGCTGGCCATGCAGGTTTTGCACCACAATGTCATTCGTGTTCACGTCCACCTTAAACGGCACGGCCAATTTTTCCCAGCGCAGAGTTACCACGCCTGAGTTCGGAGTGACATCGTCCACGTCATAAGCGAGCGCTTCATGCATTTCCGCAGGCTGGGGCTTCACCGTTACGCGCAACGCGTCTTCCGCCTGGTTGTAAGTAAAGCTGCCCCATGCTGTCGCGGTCTTGGAAAAGATGATGGTCCATTCATTCTCATTGGGGATCATATGAAGGCCATAAATCCCCCTGGCCAGCGGCTTGCCTTCAATGCTGACCGGATCGCTGAATTCAATGGTGGTGTTTTCATTTGCGCCCGCGCGCCACACCTCGCCATATGGCACAAGGCCGCCCCAAACTTTTCTGCCCTTCACCAGCGGACGATGATAGTTAATGGTTATATCGGTAATGCCGATGCGCTGGATGACCTTGGCATGCTGGCTGTCCCGTGGCAAGTCCAGAACCGAGGATTGTGCCTGGGCGCTAAATAGATTGAAAAAACAGGTTGCGACAATGAATGCTGCAAACGCTAGTTGTTTACGCATGTGGATTACCTCCATGGGCGAATTAACTAAACAAAGGGGAGTGGCCGAATTTTTAGACGGAAAGCCCGCCGCATTGTTAGCGGGCTTTCCTTTTGGAATTCAATGAGGGAAAAATTAGCTTTCCAACTGGGCGTCCATGGTGATTTTGGCGTTCAACAGCTTGGAAATGGGGCAGCCTTCCTTGGCGTTTTTGGTAGCTTCATCGAATTTGGCTTTGTCCGCGCCAGGAATTTTTACTTTTACCTGCAGGTGAGAGGCGGTGACGGCAAAACCAGAATCAAGTTTTTCCAGCGTGACCGTTGCAGTGGTATCAATGGACTCAGCGGTCATCCCCGCGTTGCCAAGCTGCGCGGAAAGCGCCATGCTGAAGCAACCGGCATGTGCGGCGGCAATCAACTCCTCCGGGTTCGTCCCCTGCTGGGATTCAAATCGCGTGGCAAAAGAGTAGGGTGTGCCCTTCATGATTCCGCTTGGAGTGGTCAACGTGCCTTTGCCATCTTTAAGGCCGCCGCTCCAGTGTGCGCTTGCATTCCTTTGCATGAGTTTGTCTGCTCCTAAAATGAAGATGCAAGAATTGTATTACGGGAGCTGGGTAGCCCGCTGC
>DASRCD010000357.1:0-8856 GCA_035653315.1 Candidatus Angelobacter sp. | reverse complement strand
TGGCCATGCAGTAGCCCGCTAGTTAGGAAGCGGGCAGCTTGAAAAGAATGAGGAGCAGGCGTACCGATGGATATCGTTATATTCGGTCTGCCGTGGCCTCTGCAAGCACACAGGTGACGAGCCAGCCTTTACCAATTCGACGGCCTCGAATACAAACTTGAAAGAAAACAATGTGAGAGCGCCACAATTAGCTGCAGCCGAGGGCGTCTGCGGGCCAACACTGAATAATTCAACTCGCTAGCTTTTTCAAAAACCATTTACCATAGGGATTCCTCGCGCAAGCCTGCGCTCGGAATGTAAAAACCATGGGCCGCATTCACGTACTTTCCGAGCACGTTGCCAACAAGATCGCCGCCGGCGAAGTGGTGGAACGGCCTGCATCTGTTCTGAAAGAGCTGCTGGAAAATTCCTTGGATGCCGGGGCCACGCGCATCCGCGTACAGGTGGAAGGCGGCGGCAAAAAACTGATCCAGGTAACCGACAACGGCTGCGGCATGGTCCGCGATGATGCATTGCTGGCCTTTGAACGCCATGCAACATCAAAGATCAAAGACGCGGACGACCTGTTGAACATTCACACGCTGGGGTTTCGCGGAGAAGCTCTGCCGTCAATCGCCTCAGTAGCGCGCGTGCTGCTGGAAACACGCACTGCCGATGAAGATAGCGGCACGCAGCTTGAGATCGCCGGCGGCAAGATTCTGCGCGTGGAAGAAGCCGGCCTGCCGCAAGGCACATCACTCGCGGTCCGCGATCTTTTCTTTAACACTCCGGCGCGCAAGAAATTTCTCAAAGCAGAATCCACCGAGCTTTCACATCTTGCTTCACTGGTTACGCATTATGCGCTGGCGCACCCAGACAAGCATTTTGAATTGCATTCCGCCACGGAAGCCATGCTGGTGGCAGCGCCGGTAAAGTCTCATTCTGACCGCATCTACCAGATTTTTGGCCGCGAAACACTGGACCAGCTTCTTCCTCTGGCTGCCATGCTGAAATTGGAGCGCGTAGGCATACCGGAGCCTCCGCCGTGGCGGCGCGATGAAGATTACGTCCCTCCCGTGCCCGGCGACATACGGCTGCACGGCTTCATCTCCAAACCGGAGTTGCAGAAGCTGAACCGCAATTCCATTTATGTATTCGTCAATGGAAGATTGATTCGCGACCGCATGGTGCAGCACGCGATCATTGAGGGCTACCGCAATATCCTGCCACCCACAGTTTTTCCCGTGGTCCTGCTCTTCATTGAATTGCCGAATGAAGAAGTGGACGCAAATGTTCACCCATCCAAGGTTGAAGTCCGGTTCCGACAGCATGCGTTGGTGCATGACTTTGTGCGCGACTCTGTTCGCGCCGCGTTGATGAAAGCGCGGCCCATTCCGGAATTCACGCGCGAGATTACGGCGCAACCCACGGCTTCACCGGGACTGACTCCCGGAGCGCAGATGCAGGGCGCTCCCGCCGCCGACTTTGCCCTACAGCCGCAAGCCCACCCAATTTTCAGCGAACGATTACAGTTTGAAGGCGCTCCCATTGCCGTGGAGGCCAACATGGCGGTAAGCGGGTTTGGCCCCGTTCCAGCGCCAATCATCGCCCAGCCGGTAAATGGCCATGCCGAAGCTTGCGGGAATGTTCTGGAAGACGAGCCGCAGGAGATTGTCGATCAATTGGCGCTTGCCAGCCTAAAGCCGCTTGGACAGGTGCGGGATTCTTTTATCCTGGCCGTGAATCCTAATGGTCTTTGGATCATTGACCAGCATGTGGCGCACGAGCGCGTGCTGTTTGAGAAAATTTTGCGCGAGCGCGGCCAGGCGCGTCCTTCTGAAGATGGCCAGCGGCTGCTGATGCCCCTGATCGTGGAACTCACGCCGGGGCAGCAGGCGGTATTCGCGGAAATTTCAGAAGAGTTGCAGCGCAACGGGTTTGAGGTTGAGCTTTTCGGTACCCGCACCGTCGCGATAAAGACCGCGCCCGGAGGGGTTCGTCCCGCAGATGTTGAAAAAATGCTGGTCGAATTATTGGACCAGTTTCAGCGGGAAGAACAGCTCTTGAACCTGGAGAAGGTCAGGGCACGGATCGCCGCCAGCATCGCCTGCCATGCCGCCATCAAGATCAACATGCCGCTGGAACAAAATAAGATGGAATGGCTGCTAAAAGAGCTGGCAATGACGGAGTGCCCGATGACGTGTCCGCACGGCAGGCCGATAGTATTGCGGTATTCTGTTAAAGAGATACAGAAGGCATTTAAGCGGATATAGATTTTGCGGGTAATTTAATTCCTGTGCGAGAATATCTAGAGGCAATGAATGTCTTTCACCCTTCACTTGCGACCTGACGTTGAAAAGGACTTAGCCAGGCAGGCCGAGGCACAAGGAATGCCCGTTGAAACGTACATTCAAATGCTTATAGAGCGTCAAATTGCTCTTCAACATCACGAAAGAAAGATCAGCCCTGAAGCATTTGAAGTTGAACTTGATGGTCTTGCCGCCTACTCAGAAAAAATCCCGCTTCTTCCTTTGTCAGCTTTCACACGAGATCAAATTTATCGAGATCACGACTGATGGGCCTTCCTGAGCTTTCATATCTCCTCGATACAAACATTTTGCTTCGACTTTCTAAACGAGAAAGCCCGGAATTCTCAACCATCAGAGCTGCATTAAGATCGTTAGCTCAGAAAAATGCACGGCTATGTTATACGCCCCAAAACTTGATCGAATTCTGGAATGTTGCCACTAGGCCGCTAGACCGTAATGGGTTTGGATTATCCACTCATGAAGTGAATGAAGCTGCGAGCCGTATTGAAAAGGCATTTATCCTATTGCCGGATAGAGCAGAAATTCATTATGAATGGAGACGGCTGGTTGTCTTTTTAGGCATTGCTGGGACCCAAGTCCATGATGCCCATATAATTGCAGCAATGATCGTTCACAAAGTGCAGCATATCCTGACTTTCAACGATCGCGATTTCCAACGCTATTCTGGCATTGTTGTAGTTCATCCAACCAACGTTCCCGTGCAATGAATATGACTGAACAAGATTTCGAACAGCAACGGGCAAAGCTCTGGCACATGGATGGCAGCCCCATTCACACGGTGGAAGGTGCGCGTAATTTCATTGAGAATGCTGGGTTCTGCGTAATGTATCCGGAGCGCTCATTACCCGCAGTCCCAAGTTTTATGGGCGCATACGCCGGTTCCGCCGCTGGTCTGCCGGACGCAAAGCACGCATTCGCCGACCCGCGCGCCCAGCAGGCCACGGAGTTGATGGTCCTGCTGCTGCGGGAAAAATCTGCTTTTGAGATGAATCTGTCCGGTGACACCAACCTGATCATTTCCGCCGCTTTGTTCCCTTTCTTTTATGCGCTTGTGGGCGACCGCAACCCTAAAGCAGTGCCAAAAACCAAAGCACAAGGGGCCAAAGTTTCTGAGCTTTCATCCGGAGTATTTACCGCTTTGCAGAACCATGGACCGCTGAGCAAGGGCCAAATCCAGGAGCATGTGGGCCGCGAAATAAGCCTCACTGCCCTGGACCGTTCACTTGCCGAGTTGTGGTCCATTCTTAAAATCACGCGCGTCGATTACAAACCGAATGAAGGCGCTTACTGGGACGTGCTTTACCGCTGGGCGCCCAAGGTGGTGAAAGAAGGGTTGAATATTTCGTCGCCTGAAGCAATTTCCGCGCTGGTAAGCAAATACCTGGAAACCGTGGTTGCCGCCGAACAGGAAGACGTAGAGCAATTTTTCTCGCACCTTACTTCCCGCTCCAAAATTCGTGAAGCCGTGAACGCACTTTTGCAAGCCCGCGAGCTAAGCTTTCTTACCCTGGGAACCAAAACACTGATCCGCATGACGCCGCCACCGGAGCAGCAGCAGCGGAGGCGCAATGGCTGACGCGACAGCCAATCCTGAAGCAGCCGTAAAGAAAATAGTAATCGCCATTGACGGCCCCGCAGGTTCCGGCAAGAGCACACTGGCTGCATTGCTGGCGAAGAAATATAACTACATCAACATAGAGACCGGGGCCATGTATCGTGCGCTTGCTTTGAAGGCGATTGGGAGCGGCGTCCCGCTGGAAGATGGCGAAAAGCTAGCCGGCCTGGCACAACAATCGCGTATTGAGCTTGTGCCCAATCCTGAAGGCAATCTTGTCCTGCTGGATGGGGCCGACGTTACCGCGAAAGTGCGCAGCCAGGAAGTTACAGAGGCTGCATCCAAAGTCTCGGTGCATCCCGCGGTGCGCCAATGGATGGTGGAGCACCAGCGCGTCATGGGTTCAGGTGGCGGCATTGTGATGGAAGGACGAGATATCGGCACAAAAGTTTTTCCCGATGCAGAGATCAAGATTTTCCTCGACGCTGCACCGGAAATCCGCGGCAACCGCCGCTTCCAGCAGAGCCCCGCCGACACGACACAAGCGGAATCTGTGCTGGCGGAGCTGCGCGCACGTGACCAGCGTGACCGCACACGCGCCAATTCTCCTTTAGTGCCGGCCCCGGACGCAGTCACTATTGATTCCACGCATCTCGCTCTGGATGATGTGGTGGCCCGGGCCATTGAACTGATTGATAAAAAACTGGCAGAAATAAAAAAGCGCTGATTTCTCAGCGCCTTTACTCTTGCTGATTCAAAGCCCTTTACTGCTTGCGAATCTGAATAGTGCCGCGGTCTGAGCGCAGGCGGATATCCGGGCCGCCCTTGCCCACAGTTCCATGGGCGACCGCATTCTGGCTCCGATTGTCCACATTCACGCTGAAATCACTTACATCAATATTGCCGCTTATGCTTTGAGCATCCAGTTTAAAGCTGGCATCTTCCGGCAGATCAAGCTGAATACCACCGCGCTCACTGTTCACGTCAATATTTCCTATCGGTGTCTTGGCGCCAATTTCAACCAGGCCATTGCGATTTTCAATGGTGACCGCTCCCGATACGTCTTCAAAATGGACTTCATTTGAGCGCGTATTCAGCTTCACTGGGCCATCTACCGAATTAGCGCGCAGTTCGCCATGCCCCATGGTCATTTCGCCTTCAAGTTTTGCCAGTTGTAAATCCGTCCTGACAGATTTGAAGTGCAACTGTTGCGCAATGTGGGAAAGCTCCACGGTCCCGTTATATCCAGCATTAAATTCCAACGTGCCGGTAATATCGGCGATATTGCCGTCGTCCACTTCGCCATCCACCAGCACGTTACCGGTTACTCCTTTGGCCGTGACTGATCCATTGCGCACATGCAGCGTAGTGGCTCCCTTGATCTGGTCCACGGATACGTTGCCATTGTCACTGGAGAGGTCCACATTCCCTACTCTTTCAGAGACGCTCAGATTACCGCGATGCGTGGAAAGCGAAAGCGCGGTTTGCTTGGGCAATTGCAGATCAAGATCAAAGCGCATGTGCTCCGCTTCACCATTGGTCAGGTCCAGCAGCCAGATATTGCCCTGCTGCGTGAACCTTGGCTGAACAGAATTGCTCAGTTTATTGGCGCTCTCCTGCGAGTCACTGTGCACCACCTTCTTGATGACCACGTGCGCCTGGGCATCTTCACTTGGGGTCACGGTGATGTCTCCCTGGTTGGAGACGACTTTTATTTCTGACGCGCCCTGCATTGGCTGGGCAAAATTGTCAGTGAATTCGTACCTGGTATCAAAAGGATTGAAGTCAGTATCAAAATTCCAGTCGTTCCCAAGCCTTCCCCAGTTCCAGTTTGCCGTCCGCGTTGCTCCCATGCCAACCACGATGAAAAAGATCAGAAAGATTACCGCGCCGGCGCCCAGGTTCGGCGCTGGCTCCCCATGCTGGCGCGCCCAAATGTGCTCCACCAGTTTGCCCACTCCCCAAAGGATCAGCAGCAAAGGCCAATAGTGAACAAACCACCAATGAAAAGTCTGGTGTGGAATCACGCCCATGGTGCGGAGCAGAAAAAGCACTCCAATGGTAATGAGCACCAGGGGGCCAAAAATGGAACGTGGGCGATGGCGATAATACGGAGTTGTCTGTGGTCCGCTCATGGTTTCACCTGCGTATCATTCGGACTTGGCGGCGGTGGCGTGGCCACGCCGGACGTCCATTGCTGCTGCGTTGGTGGTGGCGCTGGCGGTGGATTGGCCACCCAGCCCCGTTCAATATGTCCTTCGGTTGAGCCGGTGCGTGAGACAAGCAGCACACAACCAATTACCAGCAGCAGCACGGGAAAACTATTGTCGAAAGGAACAACGTGGTAGCTCTGCAGCAGGAACAACACACCTAGCGTGATAAGCACGGCTGATCCCATCAGCCCTCTGGCGCGGCACCGAACACACGGGCATCTCTGCTGCGTTGTACGCTTAAAAGCAATCCAGAGCCCGATTCCAATGAACATCAAGGGCCAGAGCCGGTCAACGTCAAACAAACCAAAGTTAGCCAACAGAAACACTCCACCCAACACGATGAGGACAATTGCCCCAACAGGCGTGCTGTCATGTGCGGGCGGCGGAGGCGGCTCAATCTGCACTGGAGTTGAAGTGCTGTAACTTGGCGGCACAGTATAGGGCGCTGTAACAGGCGGCACAGAATGAATCGTTGCTGTGTGTTGGTCATGCAGGCCTAACATTTTGTCCAACCCAAGCGGATCAGGCGCTGGAATTCCCAGCCGTTTGGCTTCAGCAGTTTTGTAGGCTTCAAAAGCCATATAGCAGACCCAGAACCCGATACCAATCCCAAACAGGCCGGAGATGTGATCGCTGGCAAAGATCAGCAGGATAAATATGACAACGTGAGCAAAGGCCTTCATGAACTGCCCGTTGTACATTGCTCCCACGCCCGGCATGAGGCCTAAAAAGCCGGCAAGTCCCGGATTAGGTGCTCCCGGCACTCTGGGCGGCGGAGGCACGCTCGCGCCGACTGATTGTCCTTGCAGGCGCGCGGCAATGCATGGTTCGCAATAGATGGCGCCCATCACGTCGCGCTTGCAATCTTCGCAAAGCGCCTTGCCGCAAGTGCGGCAATAGGCAGTAGCCGGTGTTTGTGTGTGAACGGCGCAATTCATATCTGGGCTCCCTCGTGCCTGGTAGCGGTCTGTGCGATCAAACTTCCATCGCGCTCCCGGCTGTAATTTTCATATTGCTGCGGACGTCCGCTGTCCCCCGGCACGGACTTCCGGTTTTGCTGCCGGTTTTCATTATTGTTCTGCGCAGGCGCTGCATTCTTCTTCATTTCACGTACACGCGCCTGCACTTCATAGACAACCCGCAAATTTTCGTAATAGCTGGTCACCTTGGCTTCCACATGCGTCACGCCTAATACAATGCTTTTCTTCAGCGCGCCGGGATGCCAGTCAACATTCTTGATATCGGAAACTCTCACCCCGGCCAGCGTGAGCGTAATGCTCAGGGAAAAGAACGCCATGGCAAAGGACATGGCAAAGCGTGAATGCACCAGCGAACCCAGCGATGATGGCATCAGGTTCCGGCGCAGTCGCTCCAGCCAGCCTGTCTGCACATTTTCCGCGGACGCCTGCGCTCCGGCATGCACCATGCTGGTGGCCGCCAGAATGTTGTGCACCATGTTCTTCGGCGCTTCCAACTCCTCAAGCGACTGCATCAGCAGCATGCCTTCCCTTGCCTCAATCCACAGCGGACCACATACCCTGCAGCTCCGGCCATGCGCGTGAAAGACCTCGCGCGTTTCAGCCGCCAGCGAATCGTCCAGCGCATCCGCCAGCAACGCTTCAAATTCGCTGCATTCCAACCCGTTTTTAAAGTCTTTATTCATAACTTGCCTGCTTTTTATTACGAGAAAGTAATCTCGCCAGTTCCATTCTTCCGCGGTTTATTCGCGACTTCACCGTTCCCTCCGGCACCCGTAAAACCACCGCTATTTCCTTGTAATCCATGTCCTGTAAGTCCCTTAAAATCACTGCTTCCCGCAGGTCCGGACTGATCCGTGCCAGCGCCGCCTGCACCATCTTCTGGGTTTCCTTGCTGGCCAGCCGATCATCCGGCGTGGGTCGCGTATCCTCAATCCTGTCGCCCAGTGACAGCGAATCGTCCTCATCCCTCAGCCCCGCGTCCATCGAATCCGTCATTCTGTCCTGCTTGCTGCGCCGGAAATGGTCCACCAGCAGGTTCCGGGTCAGGGTGGTCAGCCATGTGGTAAATGCCCCTTTTTCAAGGTTATAGCTGCCCATGGTCCTATAAACCCTGATAAAAACCTCCTGCGTCAGGTCCTGCGCGTCATCCGGAGAATTCGTAAACCGGTAGCACAGGTTGTAAATCCTCCGGTTATACAGGCGCACAATCTCCTCCCAGGCGGCAGCATCGCCAGCCAGGCATTTACGGATAAGTGCCCCTGTTTGTTGCTCTTCCAAGCAGTTTCCCCGTCGTAAAGGATACGCAGAATAGATCGAATCAGTTCAATTTTGTCTTATTCAGCTTTGGTATATACTAAATACAAATTTATATAATATCCATGCCAATACATATCAAAAACCCTGAAACAGAAGACCTTGCACGGGAGATAAGCCGCACCACTGGAGAATCCCTCACCCAGGCTATTACCACCGCTCTTCAGGAGCGTCTTGAGCGACTGAAAGGACGGCGTCGTTCACGTCTTGCTCAGGAAAAATTAAGTTTGATCCTGCATCGTGTGGATCAGCTATCTACTCTCGATGATCGCACTGCTGATGACATTCTGGGCTATAACCAGCATGGAGTGCCAGAGTAATGGTACTCGACACATCCGCTATTCTGGCGATCTTTCTGAATGAACCGGAGCGCGAGCGGTTCCTGGCTGCAATCATCTCTGATCCCCGTAAATTGATCTCAGCTGCCAGCGTGTTAGAAAGCAGTATTGTTCTGGAAGCGCGTAAAGGTGAAGCAGCCGGCCGCG
>DASRCD010000356.1:0-5249 GCA_035653315.1 Candidatus Angelobacter sp. | reverse complement strand
AAAGGCACGGTAAAGAAAACGCCAGTGAAAGACTTCAGCAATGTGATGTCTCGCGGCATTATTGCCATTGGCATCGACAAAGACGATGAACTTGTGGCGGTGCGCCTGACTGACGGCAATCAGATTGTGTTCCTGGCATCGCATGAAGGACAGGCTATTCGCTTTGATGAAGAAGACGTGCGTTCCATGGGACGTCCGGCGTATGGCGTGCGCGGCATGGACCTGGACAAAACCGATTACATTGTCGGCATAGCCGTGACCCCAAAAGACGCCAAGACAAAGACCAACGGCAAAGGCGAACAGGAAGCTGCGCCAAGCCTGATCCTGAGCGTGACCGAGCAAGGCTACGGCAAGCGCACGCCGGTAGAGGAATACAGGTTGCAGTCACGCGGCGGCAAGGGCGTGATTAACCTGAAAACCACTACCAAGAATGGCAACGTGGTGGGGATTATGCTGGTGGATGAAACTTCAGAGGTTATGCTGATCAGCCAGTTTGGCAAGATCATCCGCATTGATACCACAACCATCCGTGAGGCTGGACGTTCCACCCAGGGCGTGCGCCTGCTGCATCTGGAAGATGGAGACCGTGTGGCATCAGCAACTGTCTTGCAGGAAAAAGTAGAAGACGAAGATCCCAAGCTGTTGCAGTAAAGATATAGGGCAAAATTTAGTAATGGCGCGCGAGGATTATTTTTTCTTCGCGCGTTTTTTTCTGGGCTTCTTCCAGCCCTGCTCCTGCTTGAATTTTTCCAGCCCTGATCGCTGGACAAGCAACTTGCTGCCCACGGTGAGCGTACGGAAGCGGCGACGGCGGATCAAGTCCCCCACCACCTGCCGTGTAACTCCTAAATCCTGTGCCGCTCCAACCAAAGAGATCCACTTGGCGGGATCAATCTTTTTCTTTTTGAGCCGGGTCACTTCTTCCATGGTGTACTTTTCTGAACTTGGCCCACGCGGACGCCGCTCAAAATTCATTACTTCCGCGCGGCTGAGATACATTCTGCCGCCAAAGCGGAATGACTTCAGCCGTCCGCGCCGCACCAGTTCCCAAATGGCCTGGCGGGAAACCCCGCGAATGCGCGCGGCTTCGCTTTTAGAAATCCAGTCCTTCACGTTAAAGTTGCCGGCTTTTGCGGGCTCAGTCTGCATGCTGAAGGCTTCCTGAAGCGATATATCTTACGGCAAATGTGAGAGAAGGATAAACCAAATTACGATTGCTGTAGTAGTAAGTTTTAAAGGCGAGGATCCACTGGTTCGCTTTCTAAAGCCAATACGCCAAAGACGCATTCATGCACGCGGCGCAGTGGCTCATGGCGCACAAACCGTTCCAGCGCTTCAATTCCCAGAGCAAATTCACGCATGGCCAGGCTACGTTTAGCCCCCAGCCCGCGAGAGCGCAGACGCGCAAGGTTTTCCGGCGCGGTGTATTCAGGACCATAAATAATGCGGAGATACTCGGGGCCTCGGCATTTGAGCGCAGGCTGTGCGAGGCCGCGCAGACCGGTTGCAAGGAATTCCAGCGGCTTTACCACCATGCCTTCGCCACCAGCGGCAGTCATCTGCTCCCACCATGCTGTGGCACGGGATTGCGATTCACCATCAGACAAGTCCACGAGCTGATATGGCGTAGCCAGAAGAAACCGAGAATCATGCGCGCAAACCCGGGCGATGGTTTCCATGTGCCAGACATGGTCTTTTTTGATATGAACTGCGCCTTCACTGGCCAGCAAGTGGAAAGGCGCAAGGCGAAGATCGTCAAGAGAAGTAACAGTCCAGCAATATTGCCGATAGGCGGCAATATATTTTTCCGCCATTTCCAGGCGCTGGCGGTAACGCTGCGCCAGTGGCGCAACCTCACTGTTCTGGGCAGCGGTAGTCTCAAGTGATGCTAGAGCATCAGGCAGGGCTGACCTGGCTGCGGCCCCAGCCGGCGCATACTGCAGGCGTAAAAGCTCCTGCGCCTTGGCGGACCATGGCATGAGCTCGCAGTCAAGGCAAACCCAGTCAGTTTTTAGCTCCTCCCACAAATTTGCGGCAGAGATGGAAGATTGTACGCGTGCCAGAAATTCCTGCTCCAGCTTCTGGTCATTGAAGAACCTGCGCCCTGTGCGCGTATAGCAGATACCAATACCCTCGTTGATTGTGCCGAAGCGTTTTGTGGCGGCAGCCTCATCTTTGCAGATAATAACAATAGCGCGCGAGCCCATGTGCTTTTGCTCGCAGATAACCCGGCCCACACCTTCATGCCGGAAGTAGCTGAAAGCTTCATCCGGATATTCCAGCAAGCCTTCGCGCTTGCTGGTTTCAGAAGGTGACATAGTCGGCGGCAGATAAATGAGCCACTTGGGGTTAGCGGCGAAGCGGCTCATGATCTCCAGCGCAGCGGTTGCATTTTCCTCGCGGATGGTTATATTGCGATGGAGGCGCGTGGAGACGATGCGCTTGCCCAGAACATCATCGATATCAAGCAGGTCATCATGCTGCTGTTGTGCGCTAAGCGGAGCAGCCAGATCTGGCGAAGGCAGAAATGGCTTTGCCGGTTCATAATATGTTTTCAGCGCGGGAACTGAGACCAGTTCTTTTTCCGGATAACGCAATGCAGTAAGCTTGCCGCCGAAGACGCAACCAGTATCGATACAAATGGTGCGGTTCAGCCATTCCGGCTCTGCAACAGGAGTATGTCCATAAACCACCATGGCGCGGCCGCGATAGTCGGCAGCCCAGTTGTAACGAACAGGCAGGCCAAAGTCATCAGTTTCTCCGGTAGTTTCGCCGTACAGGGCAAAATCCCGCACTTTGCCGGAGCCCCGGCCCTGCATTTCTTCCTTCATTCCCGCATGGGCAACTACCAGATTGCCATTATCAAGAACGTAATGGCTTACAAGGCTATCCATGAAATCAGCGGCAAGACGGGATGAACCTGGATGCGCTTCATCATGAACTTTAAATTGATCAAGAGAATCTCCTAGTCCATGCGTGATCTGGACTTTCTTGCCGCGAATGGCACGCATGAACTTAATGTCGTGATTGCCGGGAACGCAGAATGCTTGTCCGGCAGCGACCATCTCTCTTGCCAGTTGTACCACCTGGGGAATTTTAGGGCCACGGTCCACAAGGTCGCCGACGAAAACGGCTTTTCTGTTCTCAGGATGGGTATAAACGCCGCTTTCATTTTTTACATAGCCCAGCTTTTCCAGTAGTTGCAACAACTCATCACAGCAGCCGTGAACATCACCAATAATGTCAAAGGGGCCATGCTCGTGCTTCAGGTTGTTCCACAAGGGTTGACGCACAATTTCCACGGTGTCAACTTCCTCAATGGATGAAAGCGTGAACAGGTGACGGAACCCTTCACGTTCCAACCCGCGTAAAGAGCGGCGCAGCTCCTGCGCCTGGTTGCGTACCACATGCGGACCAAAGTTCCTGTCAGCGCGTCCCTGATTACGCTCATGGCAAATCTTTTCCGGGATGTTTAACACAATGGCAACTGGCAGCACGTGGTATTCACGGGCAAGTTCCACAAGCGGTTTGCGTCCTTCCGGTTGCACATTGGTCGCATCAATCACGGTCAACAGCCCGCGCGCAAGGCGTTTGCGGGCGATGAAATGCAATATTTCAAATGCATCAGTGGTGGCGGACTGATTGTTTTCATCGTCAGAAACCAGGCCACGGCAAAAATCAGAAGAAAGAATTTCGGTCGGCTTGAAATGCCTGCGGGCAAATGTGGATTTGCCGCATCCGGAAGGGCCAATCAGCACCACCAGCGAAAGTTCGGGAAGCGTAATTTTCACAGGCTGAAGACCCCCATTTGTGTGGGTGAGCCCACTTCCGGATCTTCAGGCCCAATCGGCAGGAATTGTGCGCTATAGCCAAATCGCGAGCAAATGGATTCCGCCCAGGCGCGAAACTGCGCACGCGTCCATTCAAAGCGATGGTCTTTGTGGCGGAATTTCCCCGCTGGCAATGTTTCAAAACGCACGTTGTACTCAGAGTTGGGCGTGGTGATCACCGCATGCTTTGGCCGGGCATTCTCAAACAGGACCCGCTCAAAGGCGGCGAGACGAGGCGTGTCCAGATGCTCAATGACTTCAACTACGCAGGCCGCGTCATATCCGGCAAGACGCTTATCCTTGTACATGAGTGATCCATGCAGTAGATGGATGCGTTCCTTCTGCATGGGAGGAAGGCGATCCAGATGAAGACGGTCTGCGGCAATTTCCAGGCTGCGGTGAGAAACGTCCATTCCAAGAATATGAGTGAATTCACGATGGTCAAGCAATTCACGCAGCAGGCGGCCTTCTCCACAGCCAAGATCAAGAATGCGTTTTGCGCCCGTGGCTTTCAGGGCGGAGACTACTGCCCCGAGGCGCTGTTGCCAGAGTTTGAGCGGTTCTTCAATGGCCAACTCTTCATGGGCATGGGTCTTCTCAGCGTCGTCTGGATCGAGCTGGTCTTCTTCTGTAAGCCGCGCTAGGGCTTCACGCGCCAGATTATGCTGGTATTTCAGATAGCGTTTAACGATCAGTTCTTTTTCCGGATGCGTGGACAGCCATTCTTCGCCATGGCGTAAAAGCTTTTCCAGTTCATCTTTGCCGACCCAGTAATGCTTTTCGGCATCGAGCACCGGAATCAAAACATACAAATGCGTCAGCAGGTCCTGCAGACGAGTGGTGGCAGAAAGCTCAACGGTGTAATAAGGGCTTTCACCCCACTCGGGAAAATTTGCATCGAGTTCGTGATGCTGGATGAGCAATTGATAGCCAAGCGGCGCAAAAAGACGCCGGATTAAATCATCTCTGCCACGGCACTGGAGCACGGAGATTTTTGCGCTCAGCGGAATCGGTAATTCCGCAAGTTCCTGTCGCCCCTTGCTGCGGCCACCCAGTGCGCTGGCAAAGACCTGGGCTATCGCCACGCTGAGAAATGAGGAGGCCACATAAGGACGATCATTTACATATTGCGCCAATGTACCGCTCTCGCCAGCGGGGCCACGACGATTGCGAACCAGGCCGACGGGATCAACATCGAGAAGCAGCGCGGCAGTGCATCGTTCTTCGGTGGCTTCCGGATAGAAGACATGCGCATTCCCAAAAGAAAGCTCAAAGCTCTGCACGCGGGATGGGTTCTTGTGCAGCAGGTAGCCAAGATCAGTAGCAGGCTGATGATAGTTGGTAATAGTCAGGAGCACTTTCTTACATAGTAAATGGTGGCGGCAAACTATGATCAAGCAGATTTTTTCTTCAGTCCAA
>DASRCD010000355.1:0-4507 GCA_035653315.1 Candidatus Angelobacter sp. | reverse complement strand
GTGGAAAAAGCTTCCGTCACGGACAGCAAGAAAGTGGTGCAAATCTGCACTGAGTACGCACAGAAGGGTATGTTCAATATCTTTTTGACGGTATTCTTTGCCACGCTGGCCTTCGCCTTTGTTGAACCCTACTTCTTTATTGGCTACCTGATCTCAATCGCCGTATTTGGTCTATACCAGGCCATCTTCATGGCCAATGCCGGCGGCGCATGGGACAATGCCAAGAAAGTAGTGGAAGTTGAACTCAAATCAAAAGGCACTCCTCTGCACGATGCCACAGTGGTGGGCGATACAGTGGGTGATCCGTTCAAGGACACTTCCTCTGTGGCTCTCAACCCGATCATCAAGTTCACGACATTGTTCGGGCTGCTGGCTGTGGAATTGGCTGTTCGCCTCACCAATGAATCGGGACCGAAGATCAGCAACATTCTTGCTGTTGTGTTCTTTATCGTTTCCATCTTCTTCGTATGGCGCTCCTTCTACGGCATGCGGATTGGAACAGAAAAGAAAGCTGCCTGATTTTCAATCTAAAAACAAAGCCCGCCTGGAAATTTGGCGGGCTTTTTATTTTGGTTTGATATCTTGGCAGATCAGTGCGGATAAGGTGTTTTGGGAATCGGCTCAACCTTTAACGGCTGGCCAACGGCTTCTCTCATTTTCTCTTTTACCTTCTTGGCCAGTTTTTCCACTTCATCCGCTTTGCGGACCACGTCCAGCGATAAAAGATTTTCGTTGCTCTTGTCCACCGCTGCCTTTAGTTCGGTGGCCAGTTGGAACAGCTTATAAGTATCGTCGTGGATATCTTGCTGCCGCCTCTTGTTAGCTTCGCGAGTCATCCGGTCCTGCATCTCTTTTTGGTTTGGGTCTTCGCGTGTTTCATATTGCGGAGCTATAGCTGGCGCAGCAGGCGCAAAAAATGTGGCGCAAAAGGCAAGCAGAGCAATGCCTGCTATGAGAATAAATTTTCCAGACACACTCACCTCTTTTTCTCTGAACCTGTTCTTGATTAAGACGTAAGCCGATTATAAAAGTTATCGTCACCAAAACGTACTTCTCACAGAATGCCTCAGTCTTTGCTACCGGCCTGCCTCGTTTATAATCGCCGTTCGGGACGGGCATGGAAGATAAATTCAGTAATATCTGGCAGCACTGGCAACATGACCTGGTGAATTGGACGCGGGAGAGCGCGCCCAAATTGGTCGTTATCCTGGTGCTTGCCTTTGTTTTTGTGAGACTGCTTGGGCTGGTCACGCGCAAGCTGGTTGCCATCAGTGAAAAGTCCGCGCATGGCGCGGTACGCACCCAGCAGGTCCGCACCATCACCGGTGTGGTACGCAGTGTTGGCGTTTTCCTGATCGTGTTTTTCACTGGCATGAGCATCTTGCGCGATGCTTTTAATATCAACATTGAACCTCTGCTGGCCAGCGCCGGCATTGCTGGATTGGCCATCGGCTTTGGCGCGCAAACCATGGTCAAAGACGTGATCAATGGCTTCTTTATTCTGGTGGAAAACCAATATGACATTGGTGACACCATCAAAATCGCCGGTGTTACCGGCGTGGTGGAAGAAATCACCTTGCGTCGTACAACGTTGCGTGATGGAGACGGCACTCTCCATATCGTTCCCAACAGCGCCATTCAGATTGTGAGTAATACCACGCGTGACTGGTCCCAGGTCACGCTGCATGTCGCCGTTGACTACAGTGAAAACAGTGATCGCGTGGTAAACCTGCTGGAAGAAATAGCCAAAGACTTTTATAACAACCCTGCTTTTAAAAATGACGTTGTAGCAGAACCGCAGGTTCCCGGCATTGAGCGCGTTCGCGGCAATGAAGTGGATTACCTGATGCTGGTTAAAGTCCGTCCCGGCAAGCAATACGGGGTGGCGCGCGAGCTCCGGCGGCAGATCAAATCCTGTTTTGAAAAAAATCAAATCAAGGCTGGAGCGCCCTCGCAGGTAATTGTCGGGCAGTTGGCAGGTGCAGACAAAAAATAATCCTAGCGCCAACAATGGAGCCAACATGGATTTAGGTCTAAAAGGTCGCGGAGTAATCGTAGCAGCGTCGAGCCAGGGTATTGGACGGGCAACCGCTGAAGCCTTTGCCCGTGAAGGCGCGCAGGTTGCCATGTGCGCACGCACGGAAAAAACCTTGCGCGAGGCAGCAGCCCGGCTCCGCTCGGAAACAGGCGCGGAAATCTATGACGAACCCGTGGACGTGACGGACGGAGCGCAGGTGCAAAGGTTTGTTGAGCAGGTGGTCAAGCGCTTTGGCCGGATTGATGTCTGCGTGGCAAATGCCGGCGGTCCTCCACCTAAGAATTTTCTCTCCATTCCAGCCGACGAATGGCGCAAAGCCGTGGACATGAACCTGATGAGCACCGTCCATCTGGCCAAAGCCACTATTCCTTATATGCAGCGCCATCGCTGGGGCAGGATCATCACTATTACCTCCATTTCCGTAAAGCAGCCGATTGCCGACCTGGTCCTCTCCAACTCTGTCCGGGCGGCGGTGGTTGGGCTGGTCAAAAGCCTCTCGAATGAGTTCGGTAAAGATGGCATTCTTGTAAATAACGTAGCACCTGGTTATACCGCTACGGAACGCCTGCAGGAACTGGCCCAGGTTCGCGCACTTGCCGCCGGCAGCTCACAACAACAAATCTATGATTCATGGTCGGCGGAAACCCCGGTCAGGCGGCTGGGCTCACCTAAAGAGATTGCGGATGTCATCGTCTGGCTGGCCTCAGAACGGGCTTCCTATATTACCGGCCAAACCATATTGGCTGATGGCGGCATTTACCGTGGTTTATAAACTATAATTTGTGTGGGCCAGAAATACGTTCCAAATTGGATTCTGGTCATAAAAGCAGCTCTGCCCGGCTGGATTTTGGCATCTAAGAAAGCCGGGAAAAGCATCTTACTCCATTCAGATGGCAGTCCTTAGTGTCCTGATCGTTTCCATTGCTGCGCTAGTCGCAACATGGTATTCCCTTTTCACACGGCGCAAGCAGGATAAAGCGCGTGAAGTGCTGCGCTGGATTCAATCCGCGCTTTCCGGCCGCGGCCACGTTGTTGGGATCTCCTGGACAACAGCATCCACATTCCGCGTTCCCCTGCGGCTTACCTGCGGGGTCTTCCAGCGTGCATGGGTCACAGTGGAATTGCAGTCGCAGCAGACGCCCGTGCAATGGCTTTTCAATAAGATCAGGGGCAAGCGTGAAGTGCTCACCTTCCATGCTGATCTTGACTATCCCCCATCTTTCTCGCTTCATGTGCATAACTTCCGCTGGTTTGCGCGCAGCAGTCGCAAGACAAACGTCAACCGC
Organism: Candidatus Angelobacter sp.; assembly: GCA_035653315.1. Taxonomy (GTDB): domain Bacteria; phylum Acidobacteriota; class Terriglobia; order Terriglobales; family Acidobacteriaceae; genus Angelobacter. Next base: position 1,183 of record DASRCD010000355.1, on the reverse strand, counting down.
TCTGGATGGACTTTTGAACACCTTCAGCCTTTGGTCATCAGCACGAATCCCGACCACCGCAAGGATGTTGCCTCGGCCATGGCTTCCATTCGGAAAGGTGATAGCAGCGAGTTCCTGAACGTAAGCTTTCAGAAGTGCTCACCACACTTTTCTGCCACTCTGCCATTGGAATCACTGGCTCCCGGCTCACCGGCCCGAACCTACATGCTGGATGCCATGCGCGATCTTGCCACAAGTTCATCAGCTTCCCTGTTCTAACAGCTTCATCTCCGTCTTTTATTGACTGCTTTAGGTTTGCCAAAATGTGGCATTGCTTTCAGGTTGCCATATTGTTTACTCTTCAACGCAAAATCCAGCATCCATTCACGATCCTTGTCCAGGAGAAACCATGAATCTGCCACGTTTTATTGCAGTTCTTGCATTATGCGCACCTTTGTTCTTAAAAGCTCAGCAACCAGAGATAAAATTTATTGCGGATACCTTGGTGGTTCAGGCGGAAGGAAAGTATGAGACTGACCCCGATCTTGCGGTGATGACATTTGATGTCACAGCACAGGAAAAGGAGCTGAAAGAAGCCTATGCCAAAGCCTCGCAATCTCTGCGAACCATTATGGATGTAGCTGAACGCAATGGGCTGGCAAAAGACGCTGTGCAAACCGGTGTTCTCTCTGTAACTCCGTACTATGACAGTGATCGTAAACGGCGGGCGCGCGCTTATCGCGTGCAAGGCAATGTTGTGCTGAAGATCAAGGATTTCTCCAAGGTTGGGCCGATCATGGATGATTCCGTGCAGGATGGCATTGTGGATTTTCGCTCATTGACCTATCAGCTTTCCAATGAAGAAGCTGCCAAAGAAAAAGCCGTGGCGGATGCCATGCACCGCGCCGTGGGCCGGGCCACCATTGCATTGGAACAAATCCGGCAGAAGCTGGGTGCGGCAAGGTCCGTAAGTCTTGAAGTGCATAATCTGGTCGGTGTCGCCCAAATACAGAGCCTGCCTTACGACAGTTATAACTATGAAGGAAGCGACCACTCTAATTCTGGTGGAGGGTTATTCTCCAAAGCGAAAAGCATGCCGCCTCCGCCACCACCTCCGCCTGTACAACCGGGCAAGATCAGCATTACTGCCTCCGTCCAGTGTGTGTTTGGAATAGAAAGATAAAACTTGCTAGGATTTTGGGAT
>DASRCD010000354.1:0-4417 GCA_035653315.1 Candidatus Angelobacter sp. | reverse complement strand
AAGCGCTCAAGATCAGTTACCGCGCGCTCCTTTACAAGATTCGTGATGCCGGCTTGTCGCCCAACCGTCCTAATCTCCGCAGCATGGCTGAAGGAAATCTGGACCCGCAGGGAGAGGGCCAGAGCGCGGAAGAGAGCGGTGACGATATCTCGCATCTGATGCCAATCGCCAAGGTGAGCAATGCTTAAAATCGGCGGACAAAGAATTCCCACCAAGACTCTGGTGCTGCTGGCGAGTGAAAGCCTGTTGATTGTTTTAGGGCTGGCCTTCGCCACAACACTCCGTTTTGTGTCTTCGCGTTGGGAATATGCGGGTGGACATACCATTGCCCGCTTTTTTGTCGTCGTTCTGATGTGCGAATTCGCGCTTTATTACAACGACCTGTATGACATTGAGGTCATGAAGTCGCGTTCGCGTCTGGTGATTGGGCTTTTGCAGGCGCTTGGAATCGCATGCATTGGTTTGGCGTTGATCTACTATGTCGCCCCCGGCGTAAGCCTGGGCCGTGGCATCGCAGCGCTCGCAGTGCCAACCATTATGACGCTGATCCTGGGTTGGCGCGTGCTTCTCGATTCCAAAGGCTACTTCTTTCTGCGCAGTCCGGAGCGCATGCTGATTGTAGGCACTGGTCCGGCCGGCATTTCTCTTACTCGCGAGATTTGCTCGCGTCCCGACCTCAACCTTAAAGTCCTCGGCTTCCTGGATGAAAAAGGCGAGAACATCGGCAAATCGCTGGTGAATCCCGGAATTATCGGCGGTCTGCCCGAACTGGAAACACTGGTAAAGGAACGGAGCATTGATCGCGTAGTGCTTTCATTGGCGGAGCAGCGTGGGCGTATGCCGTATCGCGAATTATTGCGGCTCAAGTTTGCCGGCATTGTGGTGGAAGACGCGCACACGGTTTTTGAGAGAATCAGCGGTCGCATTGCGTTGGAAAAGCTTTCGCCAAGCTGGCTGATCTTCTCTGATGGTTTCCGCAAAAGCCGTTTTCTCCTGGCTATTAAGCGCGGCATGGATATAGCGGCTGCCCTGTTTGCCATCACGGTTACTTCGCCCATTATGGCGCTGGTGGCTGCCGCCATTCTGGTGGAAACGGGCCGTCCCATTCTTTTCCGCCAGAAACGTGTGGGCTTGAACGGCACAGTCTTTGAGATCTTCAAGTTCCGCTCCATGCGGCAGGACGCCGAAAAAGGCGGCCCAAGCTGGGCCACTGACGGCGACAACCGCATTACTCGTGTCGGCGCGTTCATTCGCAAATATCGTCTGGACGAGCTGCCGCAGTTCTTCAATATTCTGAACGGGACCATGAGCCTTGTGGGGCCCCGCCCTGAACAGCCGTACTTTTGCGAAATGCTGGAATCAAGTCTGGATTTCTTTTCGCAGCGGCATACCGTTCGTCCTGGCCTTACCGGATGGGCGCAGATCAAATATCAATACGGTTCAACCGTGGAAGACGCAAAGAGAAAGCTGGAGCTTGACCTCTTCTATATCAAACACCTCTCTATCTCGCTGGATCTGGCCATCATTTTTGAGACTGTGAAGGTCATTTTCCTGGGCAAGGGAGCGAAGTAGGCAGTTCTGAAAAGATTTTTCCGCCGGCAGTGATGGCGGACGGTGACGAGAAATGGGAGCTGATATGTTTTCGCAGAAAAGACTGATGATCAATACCGTTGTGCTTTGCTGGTTCGCCGGCGCGACTGCAATGTTTGCACAAACACAAAGCGCGACGCTTAAGTCGCCCACCGCGGCACCTGCTTCAGATAACGCCAAGAGCGCCGATGCCGCAAAGCCGGAAGACGTAAAAGCGGAAGAAGCAAAGCCTGCTCTGGCTGTTTCGCCGGAATACATCGTCGGCGACTCTGACGTGATTCACGTGAACGTCTGGAAAGAGCCGGAAGTCTCCCAGACGGTGGTTGTGCGGACGGATGGCAATATCTCGTTGCCTTTAATCAATGAAGTGAAAGTCAGCGGAATGACGCCGCTGCAAATCCAGAACATGGTGGCGGAAAAGCTCAAGAGTTTTCTGAACAATCCGCAGGTGACCGTCACAGTCATTGAAATTCGCAGCAAACGCGCCTTTATTACCGGTGAAGTGTCGCGGCCCGGCGGCTATTCGCTGAACGCGCAAACCACGGTGCTGCAGTTAATCGCTCAGGCGGGAGGCTTCACGCCTTTCGCCAAGCGCGATGGCATCGTTGTCCTGCGCACAGAAGACGGGAAACAGACACGGCTCAAGTTTAAGTACAAGGAAGTGGTCCAGGGGAAAAAGACTGAGCAGAACATCGCTCTACATCCAGGAGATACGGTGGTTGTGCCATGAGCATAAAACAATTTACAAAATGGGCCCTGGGTTCTCTATTTGCGATTGCCGTCCTGCTCTTTGCAGCATCGTCGGCAATAGCGCAGACTTCCAACAACGGCACGGATACGTCTACGAATAACTCGTGGCCGGCCAATACTGATGGCGCGTACACGGTTTCTTTGGGCACAGGCCAGCTCATTAGCCTGAACCCGCAGGCCCGCAGCGATCAGGCCATGCCCAATGGTGAATATGCTGAAGGGACTGACACTGTGTCCTTGCGTGCGCGTGAGAACAAGTACCAGCTTTTCTATGGTGGTTCGGTTTCATCCATCTACACCAACAGCATTGGCGGTGTCGGGCCCGGCGCTACTCAGGATGTGGTCTCAACTTCCATCAATCCTTATCTTGCGGTTTTTATGCCGACCCGCACCGGACGCTACTTGGTGCAGTATTCCACCGTGGTGAATCCCAATGACACGGCCAGCGGCGGCCCACAGGCATATCACACGGTTTCCGCCAGCGCCATGGGCGCTTTCAGCGAACGCTGGTACTGGACAGCTTCTTCCAGCGGCAGCTACGGATCAGAATCAGCCCGCTTGCAGGGCCCATTAAGTTTTCTGGTGATTGACAGCACTCCCATTGTGGACACAGCTTCAACCGCGGTGCTGCAGCGCGCCAATAACGTTTCATTCATTGAGAACAGTGTTGGCGTAGGTTGGCTCAAAAGCCGCCGTGATCGCATTGGGCTGACAGTGTTTGAGACTTACACCGGCATCAATAGTGATCCCGCCAATCAGACCATTGGCAACCATACCAATGATCTCGGCACAAAACTTGAATACACCCGAGTGATGACGCCGCGTGTGGATGTGCGCACCTACGGCGAAGCGGATACAGTACTGAACGGCCCCACCTGCACCACTTACGGTGGCGGTTTGGGCCTTGGCGTCAGGATGTCGCACTCCGTTGTTTTTGATATCGCTGGAGGTCCGCAGTGGTCTACCGCGAATTGCGGCTCGCCGCTTTCCGCCAACTTCAGCGCCAGCCTGGTCAAGAATTTTGGCAACCAGGACAGAATATATGCCAGCGTAAGGCGCATGTTCACCACCGTGGCTCAATTGGACAGCCGCTGGGAAGATGATGCTTCAGTAGGTTTTGCCAAAGGATATCGCCGCCTGACTTTCATTACTGATGCCGGTTATCTGCGCGGCGACGGAATTGGTACTACCATCCCGGCCTACCACGGATACTATGTCGCGCCTCGCGTGCGCTACAAGATCATCAACAATCTGGGCTTTAATGCAGGCTATCGCTCATTTCATGGAGCGGGCGGAAACCTGCCGAGCGGCAATCTCAGCTATGCCATGGTCGGACTTGAGTGGTATCCGTCACCGCTGCATTTCCGCTAACGGTACTCAGGAGAGGGAATAGGAATGAACCATACAGCCAATCAAGCATCGAATGGGACAATGGACCAGGTTTTGGTCTTCTGGAATACGTTGCGGCATTATCGCGGCTGGATATTTCTGGGCACAGTCCTTTTCTCGCTGGCAGGATCCACGTTTGTGCTCCTGATGCCTGATCACTATAAAGCGACCACCACCATTCTGGTGGATCCGCAGAAAGTGCCGGAAAAATACGTCAGCCCGACCGTAAGCTCCGATCCTGGCCAGCGCCTGAATACCATTACGCAGCAGGTGCTCAGTTCTTCACGCCTGCAACGGATCATTGATGAAATGCAGCTTTATCCTGAGCTGCGGGGAAAGATTTCCCGCGAAGAGCTGATTGAAATCATGCGCAAGGACATTACGATCACGGTGAAGCAGGGATCATCCGCCGGATTGAGCGCATTCACCATTGAGTATGAAGGCCGGCAGCGCCAGCAGGTGGCAACCGTGGCCAATCAGCTTGCCGCCAGCTTTATTGAATGGAACGTACAAAGCCGCGAGCAGCAGGCCCAGGACACCACCGACTTTCTGGCTGAGCAGCTGAAAGAAGCAAAGCAGAACCTTGAAACACAGGAAGCCAAGGTAAGCGCCTTCAAGATGAGCCATTTGGGTGAGATGCCGGAGCAGCAGGCGGCAAACCTGCAGGCGCTCTCACAATTGCAGGTGC
>DASRCD010000353.1:0-2628 GCA_035653315.1 Candidatus Angelobacter sp. | reverse complement strand
GGCATTCGCGAAGTTCTCAGCTAATGCTGTGCTTCCGGTATTGTTGGCTAAAATTGTCCCTGCATCAAAGATCATAGAGATGTTATTCTGAGCATTCTGAACGCCTGCCTTATTCGTTACGTACACATCGCCCTGTCGGGGCTCAAATGATGTAGTTAGTCAAGCCGACTTCATGCCGAACACCCCAAATGGTTGCTTTTCAGTGACTTAGAATAATAAAAACTACTGCTGATCTCGCAGAATGAGTAGGCCTTTTATTTTAGTTACTAATTGGTGGAGCTAGTCGGGATCGAACCGACGACCTCATCGTTGCGAACGATGCGCTCTCCCAGCTGAGCTATAGCCCCACAAGGGTGGAAATCGTGCTGAATCAATTTTACCAGTGCCCTGCAATCTCTCAAAATTCAGGCAATGTGGTACGGGGCATTTTAGATTCAAAGAGACCCATTACCCACTGTTCCGCAGTGTCTTAACCGTGAATCTCAGGACGCCGTACAGTGCCGCAGTATCTTAACGTAAATCTCACGACGCCCACTCACTCGTTCAGTGTTAACCGTAATCTCAAGACGCCACTTAATGTTCCGTAATGGTCAGCCTGAAATCAGACTGACTCATTACCTGAGTAGGGCATTTTACCAATGTTGCTGAAGAACACCATTCAAATTTATGCAGAATACTTAATATGCAAAAGATTTTTAGACAGGCTGACTTTACCGTAAACGTGTCGCGTGTTTGCTACGCCGCCTTTTTCTGCGCTCATTGTTTGGGACACACCAGGCTACTTGGGTGTGTCCAATGCCAAACATTTTGAGCGGCCATACTGCATGATGCTCATCTGCATATGCTTTCTGCATGGCATCGCTACTGAAGAGCACCTGTTAACAGTTACTGTATGACAATTATTTAGCAAACTGGCAACACTATCGCTTGTAAACAGACGCATACAGTCAGAGCCTGGCCGCTATTTCATGTAGGGCAGTTGTTACTCGACTTGTCTCCGTAAAAGTTGCGGGCAGGCCGCCCTGGGCCATATCGGGTGTGCCGCCGCCGCGTCCACCAAGCTGCGCCATGGCCTCTTTCATCAATTGCCCCATATTGAATTTCTGGCCGGGGCTCTGGGCAAAAACCAATGTTGGCTGGCCAATGCCTGATGCAAGCAGAGCAACAACATCGGAATTTCCGGCAGTGAGCTTCTGCGCCAGCAATTTGATAAAGGACACATCCCTGTCGGCAAAAAACGAAGTAATGATGCGCGGCGATCCAGTTGCCCGGGCCAGCAAGCGCTCAGCGTGAAGTTCCGCCAACTCTTCCAGAAGTTTGTGGTGTGCCTTCGCCGCAGACTTAGTCTCAGCCAGAGATTTTCGAATCTGCTCCGGTAAATCATGGATATGGCTGGAATAAAGTGCGGCGGCTTCAGTAAGCGCTGTGTAATCGCGCCGAGCGGTGGCAACAGCACGCAATCCACAGACAAACTCTACGCGCAAACCCTGTTTTACCTTCTCTATTTTGCGCAGCAGAATAGAGCCTATCTGTCCAGTGGCGCGCACATGCGTTCCTCCGCAGGCACACAAATCAAAGTCGGCAATGTTGATAAGCCGAAGGTCGCCGGTCTGCTTGGGCGGGAGTTTGCGCAAGCCAAGCTGCCGCGCTTCTTCCAGCGGCACAAACCGGATGCTTACCGGACGATCTTCCGCAATCACTTCATTAGCCAGGAACTCGACCCTCTGCGCCTGCGCGCTGGTGAGGGCCAAAGTTTCCAGATCAATAGTGCAGCTTTCTTCTCCCATGTGAAAGCTGACCGTGGGCATGTTGAAAAGCTGAATGAACGCCGCAGAAAGAACATGCTGGCCAGAGTGCTGCTGCATGTGGTCGCGTCGACGGATTGCATCAATGCTGCCATGGACCTGTGTTCCAGCAGCAAGCGGTTCGCTGGTGAAATGAAGGACGCGGCCGTCTTCTTCATCGGCCACTTCGGTGATGGCAATCTGTTTTCCATCAGCGGACAATGATCCGAGATCATGCACTTGGCCGCCGCTGGTGGGATAAAAAGCAGTCCGATCCAGCACCACGGCAGGTCTGCCACCGCGCTCAAGCGATTCAACAACACTTGCATCAAAATCGTAGAGAAAAGAGTTGTGATAATAGAGGCGTTCGGTTATGGCCATAGGCTAATCAAATCATTTATTTTTCAACGCAGATCACTCTGGGCATTTCGCTATTTGTCACACGGATCGGATGAATCGACTTTGACCAGCGTCGGCATTATTTGGTCGCCATCTACTTTGAAAATCAGGTAATGGAAAAACGATCCGGGCGTGTTCTTCTTAAGCGGTGCGCCGCCACCTCCGGAGACCAGATAGAACGGCGGTTGCGAAGGATCTTTGCGCGAAGGCGGATCAACCTTTTTCGTCTTGTCACCCTGGGAGTTGTAGTACATATGCTCGTGACCTGAGATAACGTAGGAAACATTGTTGTGCTTGGCAAAAATTTTCTGGAGAGCTTTCACGCTTTTCTCATTCAAGCCATCTTTTGCATCATAAGGCACCACCGGATGATGCATGAAAATAAATATGTGTGCCTTGTCTTTATTATCGTCCAGGTCTTTCTGGAGTAATTCAAGCTGCTTTT
>DASRCD010000352.1:0-3299 GCA_035653315.1 Candidatus Angelobacter sp. | reverse complement strand
TTCCGTAGCGCGCTGTGTCTTTTGATTGTTTTGGGGCCTGCTCTGGCGCTCACGTCTGGCAGTTTTTGCTTTGAAAGGATCATTCGCCGCTGCCGGATTATCGATTTCTGCAATTGCCTTGCGCGCTTCCTGCGCGTGTGAGTTGCCGGGATAATGCTTTATGAAATCTTCAAATGTGGCTTTGGCTTGCTTGCCATCATCCAGATCGTCACGGTAGATTTCACCGATGGCGAAAAGGGCGTCCGCACGGTATTTGCTGCCCGGATATTCACGGCGCAAAAAGGTGTATTGCCCAATGGCGTCTTGAAAGCTTTTAGGATCTTTGAGAATGCGGCCCTGGTCGTCCAGCAACTCAGCCACGGCCAGCACGCTGGAGTCGGCTTTAACCGATGAGGGGGCCGTGTAATAAACCTTGCGGTAAGCCTCAATCACATTCTGGTATTCGCGGCGGGTACGTTGCGATTCCGGCTTGGCTTCCAGAGAGGCCCGCATGTGTTCCGCGACTTCAAACTGGGCGCGAGCGGCTTGTTTTTTCTGTTTTACCGTACGCGCAAAAGTGCCGGCCGGCGCAAGCAAAAGGCAGGCCAACGCCAGGACGAAGCTGACTGTTTTCCGCGTAAAAGCAGTACGCGTGAGAGTCTTTGGTCGGATGTTCATTACAACAATATTCAAAGCACCTTACAGAATAAACCCGAATTCGCGCTAATCGTTGTTGGAAAACACGCGATGCCCATCCGCGTCGCGCGTTTCAACCACCTTAGACCTAAGGGCCGAGCCCCGGTACAGGTCAGTGATCTTCTTTACATAGTCGCGCGTCTCACGGAAGGGAGGAATGCCTCCGCTCCTGCGGACCGCGCCGCTGCCGGCGTTATAAGCCGCCAGTGAAAGCTCCACGTTGCCATTGTAGTTTTCCAGCAGGCTCTTCAGGTGGCGGACTCCCGCATCAATGTTCTGGTGGGGATCAAATGCATTGTCCACGTTCAGAGATTTGGCGGTATAGGGCATTAACTGCATGAGCCCCATGGCGCCTTTGCTGGAAACCGCGCGCGGATTGAAATTTGATTCCACTTTCACTACGGCACGGACCAGATTTGGGTCCACTCCATGGCGCTCCGCGGCTGCTTCAATGGCCTTGTCCACGGTTGCCGAATCCGCTGTCTTTACCTGGCTTAAATCTGCTCCCAGATTGACCGGTTGTGAAAGCTTTAAAGCACGGCTTTCATTCAGGCCCACAGGGACCGCAACCATGTCATTCACTTCAGCCGCCGCTTTGCGCGCTGCCTTCATGGTGGCGGAAGAAGCCAGAGGAACGGGCTTCCAGCGGTGCTCTTTGTTGCTCCAGTAAACCAGGGTGCTGTAGCGTGAACCGGCTGCTGATGCATCAGCAGCGGATTGGGACGTGGAGACCGCAGCAGGCTGGCCGGCCGGCTGTTTCGGTTGAGGCTTAACGTCGTCACTGGCGACCCAGACCGTGTGGCCATAAGCATCGTGCGTGGCAACAATGTCCTGTGCGCGAACTGGGCTGCTAGCTACCATCGACGTGGCGCCGATCAGGATGGTAAATAGGTGCTTTTTCATCGGGTTATGCTCTAAATATCAGTTTCCGGCGGCTTGTGCCACCTCACTGAAGGCCAAACACCTTTTTACTCAAACCTGATACTAGAGAAACGTCCAGAGAATGGGATTATAAGCCGGTTCCAGACCTGCGGCAATCGGCTAAAAACAGACGAATCTAAGGGGTGAACAGCGATAAAAACCGGAGAAATACCTTAAAACTTAGGTAAATCCAAAGACAGGCTGCGTTATACGGCAGCAGGCTTACAAAACTTAAGTAATTATTGTGCAAGTCTTCCGGGCGGCGCTCGTTCGAAGGATATGGCAATCACAAAAAGACTCAGGTTGGTATTTTACGCATTGGTGACACTGGAAATGCTGCTGCTTTCAGCCTTGTATAGCTGGGCGCGGGTTGGGCATTAGATCTGGAAAAATAAAATTTCACTACGGAAGCACGGAGGCGTGGAGAAAAGCAAAAGCTTTTACCGCGGATCAACGCGGATGAGCGCGGATTGAAAAGCAAAACTTACCACTGATCTGCACAGATGGCGCTGATCCATGATGATCTTTCGCAAAGAACTTGAAGGATGGGGCGCCGCGTCGGCGCCCGCTCCCGATTCCCTGGAAATTATTTTTTGTCCTCTTTTTTCTTTTCTTCCTTCTCTTCTTTTTTCGCGTCTTCCTTTTTTGCGGTGGGCGGAAGAAGCCCGGCGGCGCGGAGATACATCGCTGCTTCGGCATAGTGGTCAGCCCAGCTTCCGGACAACGTTAAGAATGCCCAGGCGCGGGGACGCGGCTTGCCGTCAAACCAGGTAATGTTGTCGCCCAGCTTGGAATCATCGGCCTTGGCCAGAGCGGTGCCGCAGAATTCAAAAGACGCCTTCATTGCCGCCACGAGTTTGTCCTTGCCGTCTGTGTCTTTTACTTCCTCTACTTTGGGCTTCTCCACATCCCCCACGTTGGAACAGAAAAAGTAATTGCTGGAAACGATATGAGCGGCGAGGTGGCCGAATGTCATCTGGTCCGGCGTGGGCTTAAAACTGTACTTGTCAGCCGGCATGGTTTCAAAAGCGCCGACGGTGGCTTTTTCGCGGCCTGCCAGCATGGCCCGCAGAACGTCAGAAGCGGGTGACTTACTTTGCTGGGCCAGGGCCGCAGTAGATAAAAGAACGATATAGCTCAAAATAGCGCGCTTCATGAATCCCTCCGTTTTGTTGCACACGAAGGATAAACCGGAGGGACGAGATTGCCAACATCGCGGAATGAAGGAGCAAAACCTCACCACGGATCAACACGGATAACACTGATTGGGGGTGGATCATCGTGCGACATCGAAACCAATCTCACCACGGAGACACGGAGGCGCGAAGAAAACCGGAACATGTTTACCCGCAGAGCAACGCGGATGATCGCGCGTCATCAGGAAAACAAATATTCACCGCTGAGAACGTTAAACGCAGAGCAGAGAAAATAGTGGGGACGTGATTTGGGACATTTTGGCATTCCCATTTCAGGATGGAGAAAAACAGAATAGGGAGCATCCGCCAACTCACCTGTGCAGGCGAGGAATCAAAAAGCCAAGGAGGGATTTACCATGCGAAGCGTTTGTAAGTTTTTTATCGCCAATCTCCTGTTATGTGCCGCGATCATTGGCGTGAATGCTCAGGAGCAACATGCCAGAAGTTCCCGCGCTGCTCTTGATCCCAGTAATTCCGCACTTACCTGCCAGCCTGGATTTGTCCTCA
>DASRCD010000351.1:0-3291 GCA_035653315.1 Candidatus Angelobacter sp. | reverse complement strand
CCACGACTCCATTCCTCCGCGCCCTGGATTGCAACACTCTCAAAGATGCGTGGCCCATGGACAATAATGATCCATACCGCTACAAGCATGCGCGCCCGCCTATGTACACAACGCCCGGCGAATCGGGGCTGAGCTCCCCAGCCGTGGTCAATGACGTGGTGTTCTGCTCCACTTCACTGGTGGCGGTTTACGCGTTCGATGCCAAAACCGGCAAAATGCTGTGGCAAGACCGGTTGGGAGAACAAACCGGAGGATTCAACGGCGGCTACGGCTATTGTCTAGGGCCGGCAGTCTCCGGCAACTTTGTGGTGGCGGGAGCACTGGTGTTCGGCAAGAAGAATGGCGGCGTTTTGCGTATCTACACATTGAAACCCTAGGGGACTTATGCTCAGCGCTGTCTTGCTTCTCGGTGTAGTGGCTGGCCTTGATAATTTGCAGGTGTGCTCCTCGCTCGGACTTCTTCCAATAGGACGTGCGCGCAAGCAACTGTTTGCGCTGGCATTTAGCGCCTGCGAAACTCTGGCCCCGCTGGCAGGGCTGGCGATTGGCCATCTGCTGCTCCTGACTCTGGGCCGCGTGGCTGCTGTAGCCGGACCGGTGGCTGTGCTGCTCTGTGGACTGGCAGTAATCATACTGGCGTTGCGCAAGCAGGATGTCTCTGAAGTTGTTGAAAGCCGCGGCGTGCTCTGTGGTCTTCCCTTATCGCTCAGCCTCGATAACCTTTTGGCGGGAGTTGGCCTGGGTTCCATGCATGTGCCGGTATTGCTTTCTGCCGCGATCATGGGAGTTACGAGCGCGGCCATGTCGTGCATAGGACTGTACTTTGGCGCATGGCTGCGTCGCTTTATTCCCGGACGCGTGGAGTTCGCCGCCGGAGCGCTGTTGTGCGTATTTGGAATACGCATGCTGATGACGTAAATACCATGATGATGAAGGTTGCCGACAATCTGGACTTCCCTACGGGCATTGCCCATGATCCTGAAGGCAACGTGTATGTATCTGAATCGGGCCTGTCTTTTTCAGGCCCGCCTTCCGGCGGAAGAATTCTGCGCATAACTTCGGACGGCAACAGCCAGTGCCTGCTTGACGGCTTGCGTGCCCCGGTGAATGGAGTGGGTTTTCATCAGGGCGCACTCTTTATTTCTGAAGGCGGATTTCCCGGGCGGATTACCCGGTTGTCCCTTACTGACGGTAAAGCCACTACCGTGCTGGATGACCTGCCTGGATTCGGCAACTACCACACCAACATGGCCGTGATTGGTCCGGAAGGCAAGCTCTATTTCAGCCAGGGCTCCATGACAAACAGCGGAATCATTGGTCTTGATTCCAACGATCTTGGCTGGCTCCAGCGGGTTCAGCACAATTGCGATATTCCCGCTTTCGATTTGGTGCTGGCCGGCGTGAACGCGGAAAGCCCTGATCCGGCTTCCGGCAACGGACATAAAGTTTATACGGGGGCTTTTTCTCCTTTCGGTAAAGCAACCAGACCGGGCGACAGGATTGCCGGGCGCGTACCGTGTACGTCCGCGGTGATGCGCTGCAATCTTGATGGCAGTGAGCTAGAGGTTTTTGCTTGGGGTCTGCGCAATGCTTATGGTCTGCGCTTCACGCCTGACGGAAGGTTGCTGGCCACCGATCAGGGCGCGGATGATCGGGGAAGCCGCCCGATCCACAACTGCCCGGATTTTCTTTTTGAAGTGCGGTCAGGGGCTTGGTATGGATGGCCTGATTTCATGGGCGGAGTTCCCGTAACCGATGCACGCTTTGGCAGCGGCGACCTCAGATTTCTTCTGGCAAACCACGACGATCTGCCCACGCCCGAACGTCCGCTGGTGGAATTTGAACAGAATGCCTGCGCCACGAAATTTGATTTTGTGCCGCAGCAAACCGGACCATGTGGAGGCCACCTGCTTGTGGCGCTGTTTGGCGATGAGCGCCCTCTTACAGCACGTCCAGGTCCGCGTGTGGGCCGTTGTCTCATCCGCGTGAACCCTTCGGATTGGTCGATGCATCCCGTGCCAACTCCGCCGCTGCATCGCCCTATTGACGTGATATTTCCACCCGGGGAGTCCTCCGCATACGTCCTGGACTTTGGTGAATTTGAGATTACGCCGGAAAAGAAAGTGCAGGCGCAGCCGCGCAGCGGCAGCTTGTGGAAGTTTTTTCCGGATTTTATGGAGGCATGAAGTATGGCGACTGTTTCTTTTGAAAAAGACATTGTGCCAATGTTTTATGAATTTCGTGGGCCGATGTTATGGCGTCTTGACCTTACGAAATATGAAGACGTCAAGGCGAACGCCGCGATGATCTACAACCAGATGAGCTTACCGAACATGCCGCCGCCACCGTTTCCGCCTTTTACCGCCGATCAGATGAAACTATTTCAGCAGTGGATGACCGAGGGATTTCAGCCGTAAAAAGCGCCAGCGCGCTGGTGTTTGGGAACTAGAGAGACAAAGAAGGTCGATTATCTGACCAAAGGAACTCAATGATTCAGAACCATATTCAAGGCTGGTTGAAAAACTTTATCGCCGCACAGGGCGCGGTTGCGGGCACAGTTCACTGGCACGTTCTGAGCCCGGAAAAAACAGGCCTCGAATTGGTTGCCGCCGTCAATATTCCACCCAAGGTTCAGGAAATCGTAGCATGGGTGCCTCCGGGAAAAGGCATGGCTGGGCAGGCTCTGACGCAGGGTGCTCCCGTGCAAACGTGCAACTTGAAAGACGACGCTTCCGGCACAGTACGCCCCGGCGCTAAGGCTGTGGACGCCGCAGCCGCTGTCGCCTTGCCGGTCAGAGACGCGTCCGGAGAGATTTCCGCTATTGTCGGCATTGCTTACAGCGATCAACGCCAATTCAGCGACGAAGACCTGGCACGGCTCGAACAGTCGGCAAGCGACGTGCTTTTGGCGCAGCAAGAAAGTTGATGATGACCTGCACGCCATTTCAAAAAAACCGTGGAGTTGTTTCTTCTATCGTACTGCTGACGCTGACGTTCGGCAGTAACTTGTGGAGCCAGTCCCCTTCGCCTACGCCATCTTCCAAACCCACGATTCAGGCCAAGGAAGAAGTGGTTGAAGTCACCACGGAATCGGTCCCAGTAGAAGCATCTTCAGCTTCTGTGGTTGTGCTTACCCGGTCTTACATTGAAGACAGTCATGCCGTGAGCACGGCAGACTTGCTGGCCGCGGTCCCTTTTCTCCATGTAGCACAGAATGGCAGCGCAGGCAGCCTCACTACCGCTTCAATTCGCGGAGGGAAGGACAAGTTCACGCTGGTGCTTCTGGATGGC
>DASRCD010000350.1:0-10441 GCA_035653315.1 Candidatus Angelobacter sp. | reverse complement strand
TACCTGCGTTTTTGTGGCGCTGCCAGCGCCAAGTTCAATCAACGTCAGGTTGCTGCCGGCCTGCTGGACCATCTCTCCCGCATACTCCTTCAGGATGGCCCGCTCGGTGCGCGTAGGATAGTACTCTTGCGTCTCGGTGATCTGGTCAAACAGGCGCGAACCTTCCGCATCATAAAAAAGTTTCGGAGGAAGTGAACGTTCGCGCGCGCTCAGCCCGCGCATAACTTCCTCAGCAATAGGACTGATCAGTACCGCCGCTTTATTAATTGCCGTCATCAGCCAGCCTTATGCCGGAAAATTGCCAGCGTATTTCCGGTTGAAAGAAGTTGCGATAAGTAGCCCGTATGTGGGAGCGCGGCGTTACGCATGAACCGCCGCGCAGCACCATCTGTCCGCTCATGAACTTGCCGTTGTATTCGCCCAGTGCTCCACCCGCAGGCTTATATCCGGGATACGCCAGATACGCGCTGCCGGTCCACTCCCACACATCGCCAAAGACCTGCAACGGCCCATCTTCCTGTGAAGCCGGTGCGGCTTCAGGATGAAACCTTCCATTCTCCAGCAGGTTCCCTTGCACCGGAGCCTTGCTGGCTGCCACTTCCCATTCAAATTCCGTGGGCAGCCGGGCGCCGGCCCAGCGGGCAAACGCATCCGCTTCGTAATAGCTCACGTGGCAAACCGGCTCATCCTCTTCCACCTTGCGCTGTCCCGCGCAGGTGAAATGGAACCATTCTCCATCTGTTTTTTCCCAATAGAGAGGCGCATTCCAGCGGCGTGCCTGCACGGCGGTCCATCCGTCAGAAAGCCAAAGCTCGGGGCGGGAATAGCCGCCATCTTCCATGAATGCCAGATACTCGCCGCATGTGGCCAAGCGCGCGGCAAAGCGGAAGGGACGCAGAAAAACTTTGTGCCGCGAACCTTCATTATCAAAGTAAAAAGAATCGCCCTCCGCGCCTACCTCATACAAACCTTCAGGATATTGCCGGGCTTTCTGCTGTAGACCGTTTTCCCGCTGTATCGTTGGTTTTGCAGGCTGGTATGCCGGACGCAGCGGGTTGGTCCAAAAAGCATGCTTGATATCGGTAATCAATAATTCCTGGTGCTGCTGTTCATGGTTCAGTCCCAGCACAACCAATTTGCGCACTTCCTCCGTCATCCCTGGCTCCAGCAGCTTGAGCATGTGCTCATCCACATGCGCGCGGTAGCCGCGTACTTCGTCCAGGCTGGGACGGGAAAATGTATTGCGCAATGCTTTTTCCGGCTGCTGGCCTACTGCGTTGTAATAGGAATTAAAAAGATCGCGGAACCGTGAATTGAAAGGCCGATAGCTGGATAAATGATTGGTAAGGATGAATGTTTCAAAAAACCAGCTGGTATGCGCCAAATGCCATTTAGAGGGGCTTGCCTCCGGACAGGACTGCACCATCTGGTCTTCCGCGCTCAGCGTCGCGGTCAAGGCATTGGTTTGCTGCCGGACAAATGTGTAATGGCTGGCTAATTCAGCCGCGCTTCGTTCCTCGGCGGTTGCAGGCGGAAAGGTCAAAACTGACTTAAGATGCGCCATTGTAAATTCCTAAAGGGACGAAGCCACGCAATACTAAACTGCCGGCATAGAAATTGCACCCTGGCCGGCTTTAAATGTGCCGTCACATTGAGATGCGGGAAATGAGGTGAAAGTTTCGTTAAATCTGCTGTTTACAGCCTGAATCGCGCGACCGCATTCATAATCTTTTTTCAGCCCTAAACCGCAAAATCACCCTCTTCCAGCGCCTTTCCGGCCACTAAAACAGGCATTTTCTGGTGTATCTTCAAGAAGTGACATCCGCCGGACGAACTATTTTCCACGTTGATATGGACGCATTCTTTGTCTCCGTGGAGGAGCTTTTTAATCCTTCCTTAAAAGGCAAGGCTGTAGTTGTGGGCGGACAAAAGGACGAGCGCGGCGTGGTCTCAGCCGCTTCCTATGAAGCCAGAAAATTCGGCGTGCACTCCGCCATGCCGCTGCGCACCGCCGCCAAGCTTTGCCCGCATGCTATTTTCGTCGACGGCCATCCTGAGCTTTATCATCAGTCTTCACTGAAAGCGCGTGAAGTGCTGCGGGATTTCTCGCCCGCAGTTGAGATGGCTTCCATTGATGAAGCTTATATTGACATGAGCGGCACGCAGAGATTGCTTGGGCCTCCCTTAATGGCTGCTCATAAATTGCATGAGCAAATGAAAGCCCGCACCGGCTTGAATTGCTCTATCGGCATCGGTAGCTCCCGTTTAATGGCAAAAATCAGTTCTGATAAAGCCAAACCCAACGGAGTCTTGTTTGTGCTTCCCGGGCAGGAGCAGAGCTTTCTTGCGCCGCTGGACGTAGGCAAAATTCCCGGCGTAGGCAAAGTCACCAAAGAAAGGCTCAACCAGATCGGCATCCGTTACATTGGCGATTTGCTCCGGGTGGAAGAACAAGTCCTGGAGCAGCATTTGGGGAAATGGGGGATTGCTCTGGCGGGCAAAGCGCGGGGAGAAGACGCCGGTGCATGGTTTGAAGGTGAAGTCGGCGAAGAATGGCAGGCAAAATCCATCAGCCATGAGCACACCTTCAATGAAGATACCGTGGATGTAAACCGGATCGAATCTACCCTGGCCCATCTATGTGAAAAGGTAGGCCGCCGGTTGCGGGAGCAGAATTTCACCGCGCGGACCATCCAGCTAAAGCTTCGCTATTCTGACTTTAGTACCTATACCCGCGCTTACTCGCCGCCTGTTGCCACGCAAATGGATACAGAAATTTCTTCGATCATCGCCAAACTATTCCATCAAAACTGGCAAAAAGGGCGTCCTGTCCGTCTTCTCGGCGTGCATGCCTCCAACTTCGGCGATGCTCCTGAGCAATTGGACTTGCTGGAAGGTGACCAGAAACATAAATGGGCGCGGGCCCTTACCGCGTCTGACCGCCTGCGGGACAAATATGGCGATTCCACCGTCTTTCTGGCTAAAACCATGGGCGGGAAGTTTCGTGAGCGGGTGCACGAGAATCCGGCAGAAAAGCCGGACAAAAAGAAGCAATAGAGTTTACCTTAGGAATCGCGTTCCTTTTCAGGACTTGCCATCTTTTTTAAACAAAAGCATTGGATGTTCAACTCTTATGCAACAAATGCCAGACTTATTTTACGAATATAAAGTTTTGTCTTTTGTTAATAAGTGGTTTAATCTATGCCAGATATAGGTTTGGATTGTGCTAGTTTAACGTACAGCCCCCTTATATAAGACTCTCAGCCCTGTTCCCCTGCCGGCAGGTAAGGAATGTCGCCACACTTCGAAGAGATCGTTGTCTTTGTTGTCATCAGCATCATGGTCGCCCTTTTTGCCTGGACCTATGCTCTTGACCGGCAAAAGAGGGTCGGATTGTGGATGCTTGGATGGGTGGCAATCTTCATTCACTTTGCCGCTCCTGCCCTTGATGATTCCCTGCCCTGGGTAGTGGCTTACACCAATTGGATCAAAGCTGCCACCTTGATTCTGGCTGGAACGTGTTTTCTGCTCTCCGTTTCTCAGGTTTTCATACAGCAGCAAAGGCGCATCGCTTTCATAATTTTTATCAGTATGGCATCAATGGCATACCTCTGCGGATTGCAGTTTGGCATTCGCGCGCCATGGTTCTACGCTGGCTTACTGCTTATCAGTGGTGGGTATGGTTTAATACAAGCCGTTCGCTTTTATAGCTGGAAGAGCCCCTACCCTTATTTTTTGGCCCTTCTGCTGCCATATTGTCTATGGGCCATCTCACAGGCGCTGAAAGGCAGACTGGGCCATGGATTGAATTTCTATTTATTTGGTTTCTTTTATGTAACTGGCCTGGTTTACTTCCGTCATTTCCGCCGGATCAGCCCCGGCGTGATCTTCACTTCTGCTTCCTTCATCGCCTGGGGTTGTGTCTTTCCTGCCGCCGCGGTCTTAAGCATTCACCACATTGGCCCCACTCCCGGAAGTTTTTTCTGGGACCTGCCGAAATTTTTTGTGGCCTTTGGCATGATCCTCACGCTCTTTGAAAATAAAAGCGAAATTGCGAACACCGTCGCGCTGCAATATCAGGTGCTTTTTGAAAATAATATGGCTGCCGTGTACGTGGCCACCATGGATGGCACGCTGCTGAATTGCAACAGCGCCTTCTTCCGCATGTATGGATTTAATTCCAAGGAAGAAGCCATGGCCCGGAGAAATGTGTTCCAGCATCTTTTATCCTCGGAACGAGAACAATTTTTGCGTGATCTCCGCACGGAAGGCCAGCTTTTGAATTATGAAAGCATGCAGCACCGCCAGGATGGCTCAGTCTGCTGGATCCTGGAACGCGCCGTGATCGTTACCGACACCAATGGCAGGAGCTTTATCGAAGGCACCGCCATTGACATTACGGAACGCAAGCAGAGCGAACTGGCTTTAAAGCAGTCGGAAGAGCGTTTTGCTACGATCTTCCGCCAGAGCCCGGTCGGATGCGCCATTCTCTCGCTTGATGGCTCTTTCCTCAACGTAAATGACAATCTTCTGCGAATGCTGGCCCTGCCTGCGGAAAAAGTGATCGGCAAGTCCGCCGTGGAGCTTGCATTCTGGAAATCGGAGGAGGAGCGTGAAGGGTTTTTCCTGAAGCTACGCGCCGAAGGTTCTGTGCAGAACCTGGAGGTAAAATTCCAGAACGCCGCGGGAACCACGCATGTGGGCCTCTATTTTGCCACGCTGGTGCGCATCGCCGATAAAGAGTGCATCTTTGGCATGCTGCTGGACCAGACAGAAGAGCGCGAGCTGGAAGCAAAATTCCTTCAGGCACAAAAAATGGAAGCCCTGGGCCGTTTGGCGGGCGGCGTTGCCCATGACTTTAACAACCTGCTGGGCGTGATTGGCGGATATGCCGAACTGCTGGAATCCAAGGTTGAAACCAATGAAAATTTGCGGCGCTACTGTTCCAAAATCGTGGATACCACGCAACGCGCCAGCGGTCTAACGCGGCAGTTGCTCACGTTCAGCCGCAAGGAAATTGTAAGGCCCCAGCCTTTGCAGATAGGCGAGGCCCTTCAAGAATTGACCGCCATCCTGCCGCGCCTTATCGGTGAAGATATTGAACTGCTGGTGAACCTGCGCGCAACCGGCACCGTGGTGATTGATAAAACGCATTTTGAGCAGGTCATCTTTAACATCGCTATCAATGCGCGTGATGCCATGCCCGGCGGCGGCCAGCTCTTTATTGAAACGGAAGACATTCTCCGTCCCGTGCTGACTCCTTCCGGCAGCGTCACCATTGGCCAGTATGTGGCAATTCACGTTCGCGATACCGGCATAGGCATGGACGAAGAAACCCGGCTGCATGCCTTTGAACCGTTCTATACCACCAAAGAAGTGGGGCGTGGGACTGGACTTGGGCTGGCTACGGTCTATGGCATTGTGCAGCAGTGCCAGGGTGAAATCAGCATAGATTCCACCGTGCGCAAGGGCACGCAGATCAATATCCTTTTGCCTGTGAGCGGGCTTGATGAATCCATCGGCGATGCGGATGTCATCAGTGAGATAAAAAAAGGCCAGGGGAATATCCTGCTGGTGGAAGATGAAGTTGAGCTATGCAATGTGAATGCGGAATTTCTCACGTCACTCGGTTATACAGTGATGTGCGCCAGCAGCGGCCCGGAAGCATTGCAATTGGCGGCCGCACAGAAAAAAATTGATCTCGTCATCAGCGATGTGGTCATGCCCAAGATGAATGGGCGAGAGTTTGCCAACCGGCTGCTGCAAAAGCGGCCCAATACCAAGCTGCTCTATGTTTCCGGCTATGCCGATGATGTGGTCCTGCAAAATGGTATTTCCATGCAGGGCATCTTCTATCTTCAAAAGCCCTATTCGCTGAAGCAGCTGGCCAGCAAGG
The DNA here is from genome assembly GCA_035653315.1 of Candidatus Angelobacter sp. Classification (GTDB taxonomy): domain Bacteria; phylum Acidobacteriota; class Terriglobia; order Terriglobales; family Acidobacteriaceae; genus Angelobacter. Next base: position 4,545 of record DASRCD010000350.1, on the reverse strand, counting down.
TGCAAAGCTTGTTGTCAGTGCCTACCAGCCTCTAACCATTTGAGCGAGTCTGTCGGCCGTTGAATGCGCCAGATGTGATCCACGTGCGAACTCTGTACAACATCGGGAAAAACTTAAAGCATCGTTGCTCCAGCTCTGGAGCTATCATTCCGAGTGCTCCGCGAGCTGGAGACAACTGATGTTTTCCACGTTGAATCTGCGGCAAATCTTCCCGTTGCGTTCTTGCGCGTTCTTTGCGGTGAACAAGAAGCGCTTTATGCCGTTCTCTCCACCAGTTCCCGATCTTCTTCCACCACTGTCTCCGGAGAGCTGGGCTTAAACTTCATTGGCAGCCAGCCGCGTACCAGGATGTAAAGCACGGGAATAATAAAGAGGTTCAGGAAGGTGGAAACAATCATTCCGCCAAACACCGTGGTTCCCACTGAGTGCCTGCCCGCCGCGCCCGCGCCGCTGGCAAAGACCAGTGGCAGCACGCCGAGAATGAACGCAATGGAGGTCATCAGAATAGGCCGCAAGCGCAGACGCGCCGCTTCAATCGCAGACTCCACCAGCCCTAAGCCGCGATGCTGCAACTGCTCGGCAAATTCCACAATCAGAATGGCGTTCTTGCTGGCCAGGCCAATCAGCATGACCAGGCCAATCTGGCAATAGACATCATTTTGCAGGCCGCGCAATCCCTGCAAACCCAGCGCACCCAGGATCGCCATGGGCACAGAGAGCAGAATAATGAAGGGCAGCACAAAGCTCTCATACTGCGCGGAAAGCGTGAGATAAACCACCAGGATTCCTAACCCAAACAGCAAAACGGATTGCGCTCCTGATTGGATTTCTTCCAGCGAAATGCCGGTCCATTCAAATGCATAGCCCTGATGGAGGACTTCCTTGGATATCTCTTCCATGGCTTTAATGGCCTGACCGGAGCTGTAACCAGGAGCGGCGCTGCCGTTGATCTCCACGTTGCGGAAAAGATTGTAGTGGCTGATTACGCTGGCGCTGGTGCCTTCTTTCACCGTTACCAGATTATCCAGTGAAATCATGCGGCCATCATCAGAACGCACATAGAACTGCCGCAGGTCGCGCGGCTGCGAGCGGAACTGCTGGTCCGCCTGCACCATCACGCGATAAGAGCGGTTATTGAAATCAAAATCGTTGATGTATTGCGAGCCCATGTAAATCTGGAGCGCGGAGGTGATCTGCGAGAACGGAACATTCAGGCTCTTGGCCTTCTCACGGTCAATCTGCACAATGAATTGCGGATCGCGCGCCGAGAAGGTGGTGAACAAAGGATGGACCAGTTCAGGGCGCGTGTTGGCCTTGGCGATAATCTGGTGCGCCACGTCTTCCAGTTCGTTCAATGATCCGGCGCTGGTTTGCTGCAACTCATAAGTAAAGCCGCCAAACTGCCCCAGTCCCTGAATGGCCGGGGGAGCAAATGGGATCACCATGGCCTCGGAGATGCCCATCAATTGCCCGCGCAATGTATTCAATACGCCGTCCGCGCTGTGCTGGTCGCCCTTCCGTTGGGCAACATCTTTCAGGCTGGCAAAAATAATTCCCTGGTTTGCCGCGCTGCCGGTGAAGCTGAATCCCGGCACGGAAAAGACGCCTTCCACATCATGATTGCTGCTGACGATTGCGGCCGCGCGGTCCATAACATTGGACGTGTATTGCAGTGACGCTCCCGGAGGCGCCTGCACCACCACAAAGAAATATCCCTGGTCTTCCGTGGGAACAAAGCTGGTTGGCACAAGCTGATAAACAAAATAAGTCGCCGTTAACGCCAGCAAAAAGACCACCACCACAGCCGCTTTCCATCTTGTAAGGCCGTGCAGGAGTGATTGATAAGAGGCTGTCCCGCGCTGAATCACCCGGTTCACGCCGGCAAAGAACCTGTTCTTTGGGCCTTCCTGCGGGCGAAGCAGCAGGGCGGCAAGCGCCGGTGAAAGCGTAAGCGCGTTGAATGCTGAAATGGCAATGGAGAAGGCAATTGTCAGCGCAAACTGCTGGTAAAGTCTGCCGGTGCTGCCCGGAAACAGTGAGACAGGAACAAACACCGCAATCAATACCAGTGACGTTGCAACCACCGCGCCGGTGACTTCGCGCATGCCGATGCGCGTAGCTTCGCGCGGATCGCGCACGCCTTCCTCAATGTGGCGCTCCACGTTTTCAATCACCACAATCGCGTCGTCCACCACAAGTCCCGTGGCCAGCGTAATGCCGAATAGCGTGAGCGTATTAATGGAGAAGCCAAACAGCTTGGCGAAAATAAAAGTTCCCACCAGAGAAACCGGAATGGTGATTGCCGGAATAATGGTGCTGCGCCAGCCCTGGAGGAAAACAAAAATCACGAGGATGACGATGATGATGGCTTCAATCAGCGTCTTCAAAACTTCATCAATGGATTCACCCACCGCGCGCGTGGTATCAAACGCCACCTGGAATTTCAACCCGGGAGGAAAGCGCTGGGCCAGCCGCTCAATTTCGGCCTGCACGTCACGGCGCACCTGCAAGGCGTTGGCGTTGGAAAGCTGCATCACGCCCAGTCCCATGGCGTCCACGCCATTGTAGCGAAGCTGCCCGCCATAACTTTCAGCTCCAAGTTCGGCGCGGCCCACATCGCGCAGCTCCACTAGGGTTCCGTTGGTTGCGCGCTTAATTACTATATGTTCAAACTCTTTTGGATCGCTCAGGCGGCCCACGGCGCGCACGCTGATCTGGTATGCCTGGTTTGCCGGAGCAGGCTGCTGGCCCACCTGGCCCGCGGCCACCTGCACGTTCTGTTCGCGCAACGCATTGGTCACATCCACGGCAGTTAGATTGCGCGCGGCCAGCCGCACCGGATCAAGCCACAAGCGCATGGAGTATTTGCGCTCGCCAAAGATCACCACATCGCCCACGCCTTTTACGCGCTTGATGGCGTCGCGGACATAAAGATCAAGATAGTTGCTGATGAAAAGATTGTCGTATTCCTTATTGTCGGAATAAAAACCGTAAGCCACCACGAAGGAGCCGGTATTTTTCGTGATGCTCACGCCGGTAGTCTGCACTTCCGCGGGCAGTCGGCCCAAAGCGGTGGAAGCGCGGTTCTGCACATCAACCGCCGCGATATCAAGATTACGGTCAAGATTAAACGTAGTGCTGATGGAAGCGGTGCCGTCATTGCCGCTGGTGGAACTCATGTAGCGCATGCCTTCCGCGCCGTTGATGGCCTGCTCCAGCAGCGTGGTCACGCTGCTCTCCACCGCCTGCGAGTTCGCGCCCGTATATGACGCCGTAACCGTAACGGCCGGAGGCGTCAGGTTAGGATATTGCGCCACCGGCAGCGTGGGAATGGAAACTGCGCCTGCCAGTACAATCAGCAGCGAACATACCGTAGCGAAAACCGGCCTGCGAATAAAAAAATTAACCATAAATCCTGTCGCTTCGCTCCTAACCGCTGAGCATTTACTTACGAATGAATGTGTATTGCGCCTGATACAAGCGGCTCGGCATGCACGGGCCTTGCCGCTGATTCATCTTAAATTTGTCGCTTCGCTCCAAACCGCTGAGCATTTTACTTACAAATGAATATGTGTTGCGCCTGATACAAGCGGCTCGGCTTCATCACCTCGCCATCACGATTGCGGCAGCACGGGCATGCCATCAGCCAGCATTTGCACATTGCTGACAATAATTTTGTCGCCGGGCTTGATGCCATTCAGCACCACATAATCATTGCCCACAAGATCACCAACCTGGATGAGCCGCTGGCGGGCCACAGCCTGCTGGCCTTGCCCTTCCGCGACAAATGCAAAAATCTTTCCGCTCAGGCGGGATACAGCAGTCACCGGGATGACCGGGGCTTGCTGCTCTGACCACACTACACGCGCGTTCACCTGCTGCGCATTGCGGAACTTCATCTCCGGATTCGGCACCTGCGTTTTGATCAGCAGCGTCTGTGAGTCTGTATCCACGTGCGGCGAAATAAAAGAAACCCGCGTGCGCGCCAACTGCTTGCCGGAATCATCCACCAGGTCCACGGGCATTCCCATGCGAATATCCCGCGCTCTTTCGGCAGGCAGGTTGATATATGCTTCCAGCATTCCGCCTTTATCCAGCGTGGTAAGCATGGTCTGGTTCGTCACATGGTCGCCCACGTGAACGGGGATATCACCCACAATTCCTTCCGATGGCGCTTTTACCGTGTAGTAGTGCAGTTGCACCTGCTGTTCACGAATGCTGGCTTGCAAGGCTTCCGCATCGGCCTTGGCAGCGTCATAAGTGTTCTGTGCAAGGTCCAGATCGGCCTTGGCGACGATCCCGCTGTTATAAAGCTGCTTTTTGCGTTCAAGATCAACCAGCGCCTGCTGCATGGTGGCCTGCTTGGACTTAAGCGCCGCTTCCTGGTTGTTGACCGTGGCCAACTGCTTGGTTGGATCGATCTCCAGAATCGGCGTGCCCGCAGTTACATGCTGCCCGGAATTCACAAAGATGCGCGTGATATCGCCTTCAACCAGCGATTGCAGCGTGGCTGAGTTGCGCGATTTGAGCGCTGCCAGATAGTCC
>DASRCD010000349.1:0-2935 GCA_035653315.1 Candidatus Angelobacter sp. | reverse complement strand
AGGTGGCTTATGGTGGGGATCGGATCGCCCTGCATTGTTGCCGGCAATTATTCAGAAATTTCTAATCTTGACGCTAGTCGTCCTTTGCTTGCCCTCAGAGCAAAAGCCTGACCAGACAATACTTCCTATGCGTCGCTCACTAAATTTTTCAGCGGCTTAGATATAGAAAAAGCAACGATGGTCCAACATCCGAGTAAGTGCAGATCGCAAACAAGGCAGTAATATGCAAACCGACTCAGGGCTCCGTGGCAGTGTTATCAAAGCGCACCATGCGCGCCATTGATGGCTTACCGTGGCAATCCACATAAAACATCATGTAGAAAGCCGGAGGCAGGTTTGCCGATTTGGCATCGGGCGTGGTGAACTCAAGCACGTCTGGAGTTCTCATGTGGAATGGCAAATTAAAGAAATGCTGGCCATTTTGCCAGCCGTGGGTTGCTGAAGGCAATTTAATCAGAACCAGAGAAGGTTCAGAATCTTCGCTGCAACCTGAAGGCAAGCTATTAAGCTTCATGGCGAAACTGTCACCACTATGGATCAGATAGTAAGTTTTGCCGCCTATGGCTTTTTGATATTGATATCGCACCGGTTGAGTAGGAGCGAGCGCGGCAATTTCCGCTCGACGGTTGCCATCGATAAAAAGATAGGGCGGGCTGTAGATCTCCGCCACCCAGTCTTCAGTTGGTGTGGTGAGCATTCCTTTTTCACCTTTGGCCATGGGCCCGTCGCCAAAAAAATACATATCCAGATCAACCAGGCTTAGATCCGGCAACGGCTGCCCCGTCAATGCAGTTTCTTGCCCGCTTGCTTTTTGAGAAAGGTGGACCGTGGCGCGGGTGGAATTTCCCCCGGAAATCCAGACCCGGCCATCAGGAAGCAGGATTGCGTTGTTGTGGTATAGCCTGGGTTCCACACCTTCACTCATCCGCATTTGATGGTACCCGGTGAATTTGCCTCCGGAATTTATGGGCGTGAGGAGAATGGGATAATTGATAGGTCCATAGAAGTCGTAATTCCCGCCATTGATAACCAGGACCTGGCGCGTAGGCAACACGACCGCATAATGCATGGTGCGATCGTCTTGCGGAGTACTGCCCAGAAAATTACTTTCAAGGTCCCAATGACCTTGAGGCTGAGCAGAGGAAGCGGAGAACGTCTCCAATTTTCTGCTTCCGCGGCCCCCGGCAAAATGAGTGGGGCCGCCTGGAACCTGATCGCACGTCGCCAGCAGGTTCATTGGCATGTAGGTGCCCGGCGAGGTAGGCTGCCCTCCCAATAGGCGGATGCTCCCATTATTCGGATCCATGAATGTAGTCCCATAAGAGCTGATTTCTTCAGGCCGGTCCGGTCCATGCGAGAAGGATATGGTGGGGTTCTGGCGGTCTCCGCCAATGGTTACCCAATAAGTATTTTTTGTTTTCCGCATATAGGCCGTGTCACACGTGCGTGCGCTCACCCAATCACCTTCACGCGTAAGATATATGCGGCCATCAGGCATGAGATAGTTTTCTGGATACAGCTTGAAAGCGTCGAACTTATTGTCCTGCAAGCAACGCTCTGGACAGTTGTCTCCACTGCCGGGAGTGGGTTTGAAATTGGGATTGATGAGAGTGGAGTAAGGACTGTTCGGCAGAGTCTTGACGTTTACAGATCTCCATGCATTTTGCGGACTGCTGCGGTTAAAGCTTGCAGGGTCAAAGAAGTCCACCGTTGAATTCATTTCAAACATATACATGGGCGGATAGCCCTTATCAAACCCGACGAAACCGCCAAAGACTGCAAGACGTCCATCTAAAAGAGGCACCAGCGTTGCATACCACCGGCCGCGAGGCATGAACCCGGAAAAAATCCAGGGATCTGTTGCAGGAGTCGGGAGTTTACGCCAGTCAAAATCCTGCCAATTAACGGTCAGCTCCTTTTTCCAATCGAAGATGTAAGTGGAACGGTTGCCCGTACGGTAGGGGTAGTAATACTGCGTTCCACCAGTAAACAAGACATTGCCATCAGGAAGATGCAGGTGACCGGTACAGAACAAATCACTCGGAGCGAAGTGCCCTGGATCAGTCGGGTCTGGTACCGGCACAGGATGAGGGATGCGATAAAACGTATTCCTGTCTGGATCGTAAATTGCAACGTTATTGACTAATTCATAGTAAGTATTCAACTTGCTGTTGGCAAAGGGATCGTCGTTCATGTTGAATACACCCTTGCCGGGTTGCGGGTTAGCGTAAGCGGGATAAAACTGGATTGGAGCAAGATTGCGCCAGCTGCTGCCGCTGGCCAACAGCACCTTGCCAGAAGGCAGTAAGACAGCATGGACCGTCTGCATGCCCAGGATGCGCTCATGCGCGGCTCCGCCCTTCTCTGGGATAACGGTCTCCCAGCGCCCATAGATTTTTGGGTCAGGACTCACCGTTTGGGCAAACATGGTTCCTGCTGAAAGTGCAATAAGGCTGAGCGTGGCGAATGCTAAATGGCGAACAGTGCGCATGGCGAGCTCCTGAGTGGCTGTTTTCAAGTCTTCGTTTTTCTACTGCAATACAGAATCCCATTTGGAGGAGATAGTCTCTTGTTCTCGCATAAGTTCGAAAACGCGGAACGTATCGTAACGCGACAAGATGACATCCCGACTGAGAGCTACGACAACACTTGAGAGAAATTTCTAAAAACAGGACAGATTAGATAAAGTTTTTTTAAGAACGGCTGACGCGTGTTCCGCGAAGTGAGGTGAGCCTCTGCCGCATTCAAGAACACTTATCCTAATCCTGAGTCCATGATTTTGAGCGCATTGTCTCGCGTTTTTGGCCTTTCACCACAAGCTAATTTCGATTGGTTCATGGACAAGACATAAAAGAAGCCCGCGCGGACGCGGGCTTAAAATTAAAACCAGGCGATCTTTAGCTGCCGTTCTGGCATTGGGTCAAATGCTGGCCTT
>DASRCD010000348.1:0-9659 GCA_035653315.1 Candidatus Angelobacter sp. | reverse complement strand
CGCCGGACAAACGTAAAACGGGTTTCCCTTTACCGGCAGAATCAGGGCAAACAGCCGCTCGCTCATCCACCAATGGATATTGGAGAAATAAACCAGCGACGTGCCCCCCATAACCATGATGGCGTCGATCTTGTTTTCCGTCATCAGTTGCCGTGCGCGTTCAATCCGCTGCTCACGCTCCGCAGTAGTGATGGGCTTGGCTTCCGCCTTGCGCGACTTCAGCTTGGCAATTGCTTCCGGCTGTTTGCCTGCGCCAGCACTTTGCTCTTGCGCGAATAGACCTCCTGGTCGCGCCAGCGTAACAGCGGTGGCCATGCCTGCGGTTTCAAGAAAATGACGGCGGGAAAATTTCATGAATGAACAGCTCCTATGGTTCAAAAAGCATGATTTTCGAAAAAATACGTACTTCGTTCTTCTCCGCGTCTCAGCGCCTCCGCGGCAAAGGCTTATGCGCTAATTTCCAGACTGCTTCTCCGTGAACTTCTTGGCATCCGCCGCACTGCCTTTCATCAGGTCACGCAGCACTGTAACTTCCGCAGTAATGCCGGTCTTGATCGATGGTTCCGGCACCGGCGCAAACAATGGCGAGTGATTGCTGGGCAATTGTCCTCCTGAGGCTTTCGCTTCCGCCAGCTTCTGCGGATCAGCCACACCAAGAGTGAAGTAAAACGAAGGTATACCCTGTTCTACAAAGTAAGAATAATCTTCTGACGTCATGATGGGCTCTTCCGTCACCACAGTTCCCTTGCCCAGCGCTCCCTCCAGCGTTTCCGCCAAATGCTTAGTTAACACCGGATCGTTATAGACCGCCGAGGTTGATTCATATTTTTCAATCAGCGGCATCTTCTCCGCGCCTGCGGCCATGGCTTCAGCTTTGGCTACGCGCTCAATGCCGGCCAGCAGGTGCTGACGAACTTCCGGTTTATAAGAGCGCACGGTCAGCCCCATTTGCGCCTGATCAGGAATGATGTTGTTTTTGGCTCCCGCTTGGATGTAGCCGATCGTGATTACCGCCGCATCTCCTGGCTTAATCTCGCGGGAGACAATGGATTGCACGGTCACCGCAATCCTTGCCGCAATCAGCACCGGATCAATCGTAGTCTGCGGCAGTGCGCCGTGTCCGCCTTTGCCATACACCGTGATGCGGACTGAATCCGCGTTGGCCTTGGCATATCCGGGCGTGATTCCTACTTTGCCGTAAGGGAGCGTGTTCGTATCATGCAGCGCCACGCCGATGTCCGGTTTAGGAAATTTAGAGAACAATCCGTCTTTGATCATGGCATCAGCACCGGTAATGGTTTCTTCCGCCGGTTGGCCTATCAGCATCAGCGTGCCATGCCATGTATCTTTGCTGTGCGCCATTACGGAAGCAGTTCCCCACAGTGACGCCATGTGAATGTCGTGTCCGCAGGCATGCATCACGCCCACATCGCGACCGTTGTCATCTTTTGTACGGGCCTTGCTGGCATAAGGCAGGCCGGTCTTCTCTTCCACCGGCAAACCGTCCAGTTCCGTGCGCAACATCACCGTCGGGCCTGCGCCATTTTTCAGGATGGCCACAATGCCGGTCCCGCCAACATGCTCCGTGACTTCATATCCTAGTGAGCGGAGACGGTTGGCAAGCTCTGCTGCAGTTCGCGTTTCATGCGATGAGAGTTCGGGATGCTGGTGAAGATCAAGATATAAAGTTTGCGCGTCCGGCAGAACCGTGCTCACCTGCTTTTCGAGCTTGTCAGGCGGCATATTCTGCGCCAATGCGCATGATCCAGCAAGTCCAAGAGATAAAACACATAAACCGGCGATATTGAAAACGATTGAACGACCAGCAAAAACCATGGCAGCTCCTTGATCAAGAATGGATAAGACTACCATTCCCGCCGCAGAGCAACCATACGGTTTTGGCAAGCCGCGTCTTTGGTAAGCGGCACCTAGGAAAGCCGGCACTGCTGGCTTTATAGTCTAGGCGTCTCTCAAGGCTTCCACCGGTTCAACAGCCGCCGCGCGGCGCGCTGGAATAAACGCCGCCAGCACTCCCACCAGCAGCAAAACAAGAATGACGGCTACATACGTCATGGGATCAATGGTCTTCACCTGATATAAAAAGCTCCTCACCAGTCGGCTGGCCCACATGGCAACAATCAGCCCCATAAGGATGCCCGCGCTTACCACAATCACTCCCTGCCGCAATATCATGCCGAGAATGCGCTGCCGCGTAGCTCCCAGAGCAAGGCGCACGCCAATCTCTCTGCGGCGATATCCAACCAGTTGCGCAAGCACTCCATAAAGACCGGCCACCACCATCAGCACAGCCATCCCGGCAAAGGCCCCAATCAGGTAAAAGACAAATCGCTGGCTGAAATTGCTCTGGTCCACGGCCTCCTGCATGGTCTGAAAATTGTCCAGGGCAAAGTCAGGCGCGGTCTGGTGAAAGACCTCACGCATTGCAGGGGCTACAGCAATCTCGCCCTTCGTCTTGACCATAATAAAAACAATGGTCTTGATCAAAATCTGGTAATAGAGTGAAGTGGATGGAACTTGTTCATAAGGGACCAGCAGCAGCGGTTTGGTCGCTTCTCCCACGCCACTATCAACCTGGTCTGCAATCACGCCCACAATACTGTAAGGCTTAATGGCCCCAGTCTCTTTGCCGCCCAGGTCAATCTGCTGCCCAATGGGATCTTTTCCAGCAAAGTATTTTTTGGCCAGGGTTTCATTGATAACAGCAACAAAGGGAGCGCCTGCATTATCGCTGTTGCTGATCATCCGGCCGCGCACAACCGGCGTGCCCATCAGTCGATCATACGAGCCGCTTACAGCCGAAATCCGCGATTCAGGCGTATGGCCAGGATCGTTAGGCTGGCCAACAATCTTGAAGCTGGTGTTCATGTTGATGCCGGAAAGCGGTGGCGCTGTGATCAATGCCGCATCCTGCACACCCGGCACCTGCCGTATGCGTTCTAAAGTCGGCTGATAATACAACGTCGCAACGGATGTGGGTGATTTGTCCGTGGCTTCCGATACGGCCATGTTGGAAAAACCAGACGCGTCCGCCGGCATTGCCGTAAATGACGTAACACGTGTAACGTCAAAGCCAAGCCGCGTATGCTCCAGGTTCCACAGCGTATGAAAAAGCAGTCCAGTGCCAATCAGCAGCAGGGCTGAAATCGCAACTTCCATGGCAACCAGCATGGAACTTACTTGTGCTCCCAGGCTCCGCTGGCCCACGCCACGGGAAGAAGCCTGCAACGCGGGTTGAGGGTCCGTTCGGGCCACAAAGAAAGCCGGCACCAGGGACGAAAGAATAGTTGTGCAGGTTGCAATGGCCGCCAGAATCAGCACAATCTGCCAATGCAGGCCAATATCCTCGCTGCGAGGAATTTTGTCCTGCGGCAGTTTATGCACCATGGCAATGGCCAGCCATGCCAGCCCAAAACCAAGCACGCTGCCCAATACACTCAACAGACCGCCTTCCACAAATAACTGCCGGACCAGGCGGAGTTGTCCCGCGCCTAATGCGGCGCGAACGGCAAACTCCTGCTGCCTGCCCAGGCATCTTGCAATCAAAAGATTTGCTACGTTGCCGCATGCAATTAGAAGGACCAGCCCCACGGCAAAAAGCAGTCCCATGAACACGGTATGAACAGAGGCGGTCAAGAGCGATTGATAACTGGAGATGCGGAATGCTACGTCTTTGCCTTTTTCCGGATCGGCATGATGAATATATTGGGCAATGGATGAAAGCTCCGATTGCTCCTGCTCAAGAGTTACACCGGGCTTAAGTGCTGCCACGATATAAAAGAAGTGGCTGCCACGGTCTTTCTGCATCTCGGTGGTTGGCTGGATGGGCAGCCAAAGCCCTTTATGCAGATCTGAGCCTGCGGTTTCAGGAAACCTGAAGCTTGACGGCATCACTCCAATCACTGTTCTTGGACTACCGTTCACGCGGACTGTTTTGCCTGCAATGTCACGGTCGGCATTAAATGCCTCGCGCCACAACCCTTCTGAGAGAAGCACCACTTGCGGGCCGCCAGTCCTGCCTTCATCCTCAGTAAAAGTCCTGCCCAGCAATGGTGAAATCCCCAGCAGCTTGAAAACATTCGGAGTCACGCCAGGAGTGAGTACACTGATGGACCCCTCTTTGCCTTGCACCACGCCCACATCTTCAGAAAAGACCGCCACGTTTTCCAGGTTCTTTGACTGATTGCGAACGTCAACATACGTTACCCATGACGTGGAGCCGAACGTGTCTCCTTCTGCCGGTCCAATGTAAACCAGCCGGTCAGGATGCTGGTACGGCAATGGCCGCAGCAGAACACTTTCGATCACGGTAAACATGGCGGTGTTCGCGCCAATGCCGAGCGCCAGCGTCACCACGGCAAGCGCGGCGAATCCCGGTGATTGTCTAAGCTGGCGAAGAGCGTAGCGGATATCCTGGAAAATGGCCTGCATGGAATGGCCCCCTTAACTCAGACGGAGCTGAAGAAAATACGCGAGCTAAGAATACAGTTTTGGCCGTGGAAAGTCTTGTTTAGATATGAAATCGGAAGTTCAGATTTATGAAGCTGGGCCGTTCATTTATGCCTCGAATGCCGCCGCTTATACGTTGTTGTCTCTGCGCCAATTGCCGCCAATGCTCTACTGAGAGGCGCAAACCGTTTGACGGAGTAAACCAGAGGTTACATAATATAGAGTTTGCCTTGCAAACCTGATTGGAGCATAGCAATCCATGGCTAGCATTGCTTCGCCTGTCGAGCGCGGAGTTCCACCGATTCGTGCCGGTCAAGGTCACTCATTCCTGTTGCGCCGCCTGCATTCCCTCAGCGGCATTGTTCCCGTGGGTTTGTTCCTGCTGGAGCATTTTATTTCCAATGCCTTTGCCACCAATGGCCCGTGGGCCTATGCCGCTCAGGTGAAATTTCTTACCGGGCTGCCGTTTGTGCTGGTGCTGGAAACGGTCGGAATTTATATCCCATTGCTGTATCACTCTTTCTACGGCTTTTATATATGGTTCCGAGGGCAATCGAATGTGACCGATTATCCCTGGGCAGGAAATTTTATGTATGCGTCCCAGCGATGGACCGGCGCTATCACGTTTATTTACATCGTGTGGCATACATATACCATGCGCTTTACCGGGATTCACCTGCTGACCAATTCAGATGCTGCATTCCATAAAGTGCAGATGGAATTGCAGCATTGGTGGGCTGGCGTGTTTTACCTCATCGGCATCATCGCGGCTTCATGGCATTTTGCTTATGGCATTTATTTGTTCTGCGCCAAGTGGGGTATTACCGTAAGCGAAAAATCGCGCAAATGGATGGGCAGGGCCTGCCTGGTGTTTGCGCTCACGCTGATTGCGGTTGGCTGGATCACCATGGCGGCATTTTTCAAACCGCAGTGGCGCAATGCCCCGGAGAAACTTCCTCCGCAGCAAGCAATGGATCAAAATGAGCGATAGAAGAATCTAAAGAATAAGGTTCGCGGTACATCAAAGATGGCAACGACTCCCAAAATCATCGTAGTAGGCGGCGGGCTTGCAGGATTGGCGGCAACCATCAAGATTGCCGAAGCGGGCGGTCACGTCGACCTGTTCTCCATTGTTCCCGTAAAGCGCTCACACTCTGTCTGCGCGCAGGGCGGCATCAATGCCGCAAAGAACCTGAAGGGTGAAGGCGACACCACATGGCAGCATTTTGATGACACCATTTATGGCGGTGATTTCCTGGCTAACCAGCCTCCCGTCAAGGCCATGTGTGAGGCCGCGCCGGGCATCATCGACCTGCTGGACCGCATGGGCGTTACTTTCAACCGCACGCCGGAAGGCCTGCTTGATTTCCGCCGCTTTGGTGGCACGCTTTACCACCGCACCGCGTTTGCCGGGGCCACCACCGGCCAGCAATTGCTTTATGCACTGGATGAACAGGTGCGGCGCTACGAAGCGGAAGGCAAAGTTACCAAGCATGAAGCCTGGGAATTTCTGAGCGCCGTCATTGATACAAACCGTGTTTGTCGCGGCATATGCGCCATGGACCTGCGCAGCATGGAGGTTCACACGTTCCCGGCCGATGGGCTCATCATGGCGACGGGCGGCATTGGCGCAATCTTCGGCAAATCGACAAATTCTGTAGTCTGCACCGGGTCGGCGCAGTCAGCGTTGTATCAACAGGGCTGTTTCTACGCCAACGGCGAGTTTATCCAGGTCCATCCTACATCTATTCCCGGCGAGGACAAGCTGCGCTTGATGTCCGAGTCGGCCCGTGGTGAGGGTGGGCGCGTATGGGTCCCAAAGACCAAAGGCGATAAACGCGACTGGAAGAGCATTCCTGAATCTGAGCGTTTCTACTTCCTGGAAGAGTGGTATCCCAAGTACGGCAACCTTGTTCCTCGCGACGTGGCAACGCGCGCGATTCACAAGGTGGTTTACGAGTATGACCTTGGCATTGACGGACAGCCGATGGTCTATCTCGACCTGACGCATATTGATCGCGCAACGCTGAACCGCAAGCTGGAAGGCATTCTGGAGATTTATGAAAAGTTTGTCGGCGACGATCCGCGCGATGTCCCGATGAAGATTTTCCCCGGCATGCATTACACCATGGGCGGCCTCTGGGTGGATTACAACCAGGCCACCAACATCAAAGGCATTTTCGCCGCCGGTGAATGTGAATATGGCTACCATGGCGCCAACCGGCTGGGGGCGAATTCACTGGTTTCCTGCATCCATGGCGGCTTTGTTGCCGGCCCGCAGGCCGTGCTTTACGCCAAAAACAATACCAAATCCACTGACGGCGTGAGCAGCACCGTGTTTGACGCGGAGCGCAAACGCCAGGAAGAAGCCAATGCCGGATTAATCAACAACAGCGGCACGGAAAACCCGTTCCGCATCTGGCGCGAGCTGGGCGAGCTGATGACGCGCAACTGCACCGTCATCCGCTACAACAAAAATCTTCAGGCTACTGACGCAAAACTGGTTGAGCTGCTGGAGCGCTTCAACCACATCAACCTGAGCGACAAGAGCCAGTGGGCCAACACGTCATTTGCCTTTACACGGCAGCTCTATAACATGCTGCAGCTTTCACGCGTGATTGCCCAGGGCGCGGCCTTAAGAGACGAATCCCGCGGAGCGCACTACAAGCCGGATTTCCCGGAACGCGATGATGAGAAGTTCCTGAAAACTACAAAAGCTTATTTTGCTCCGGATGCGGATGAGCCAAGATTTGAGTTTGAGCCGGTGGACGTTTCATTGTTGAAACCCAGACCAAGACGGTATGACATGGCGAAATAAAATATAACCACAAAGGACACAAAGAGGCACAAAGGCTGCAAGCTACAAAAATTGTTCGAGAGACCAGATCAACAAATGTTGTTTTTAGTGGTCCTTCGTGCCCTTTGTGGTTAACAGGTTTTACAAAAACATGGAACAGGCACCGCGCAATTCATCGCCAAAGTTTTACCGGAGGGCATCCATTGCATTCTTTTTGATAGCCCTGTTTTTAACGGTAATGGCGATTGTGTGCCATGATTGGGTCTATGGAGCGTTTGCCGTCATCACATTTTTGAATGCAGTCATGACCACGCTGAAAGTGGTTTCTTTGCAGGAGACAAAGCAATAATGGCCAAAAGCGTCATCATCAAGATCAAGCGCCAGGAAAACCCCAAAGCCAGCCCACGCTGGGAAGAGTTTGAGCTTACCTGGAAGCCGGGAATGAACGTGATTTCCTCCATGATGGAAATCGCCGCCAATCCCGTAACGCGAGACGGCAAACCCACCACGCCCATTGCTTATGACTCCAACTGCCTGGAAGAGGTTTGCGGTTCCTGCGCCATGCTGATCAACGGCAAAGCGCGCATGGCATGTTCCGCGCTGGTGGATAAGCTTGAGCAGCCCATCAAGCTTGAGCCTTTCAGCAAATTTCCTGTCATCCGGGACCTGCAGGTGGACCGCAGCGTTCTTTTTGAAAACCTGAAAGCAGTAAAAGCATGGGTCCCCGTGGATGGGACCTATGATCTGGGTTCCGGCCCGCGCATTTCTCCCACGGAGCAGGAAGAAGCCTATCCTCTTTCCCGCTGTATTTCCTGCTGCTGCTGCATGGAAGCCTGTCCGCAGTTCAATGAGAGCACCGGCTTTGTCGGCGCGGCCACCATTGCGCAGGTGCGCCTGTTCAATCAGCATCCCACCGGCAAAGCGCTGAAGCATGAACGGCTCCAGGCGTTGATGGGCGATGGCGGCATTCAGGAATGCGGTTTCGCGCAGAACTGTGTGGAAGTCTGCCCCAAGGACATTCCGCTCACCAAAGCCATAGCCGATACAGGCCGCGAGGTCATGAAACAGGCAGTCAAAGACTTCTTCCGCCGCTAGAAGGGTTGGCCTGCAGATCTATTAAATGCTTCTCTCGCATTCACGATTGCGATGAGGCATGATCTGGTGATCGGATAACCAGGCCTACCACGGATTTACGCGGATAAACGCGGATCAGAAGAAATTGCCAAAATCACCGGAATTGAAAAATTGAAAAATCATGCAATGGATGAGGACGAATCAGGAATCAATCATCTGCATCGCGAGTCATCGGAAAAAGCAAAACCGAAAACCTCACCACGGATGAACACGGATGACACGGATAGATCAGGTGATCGCACAAAAGTCTATCGCGTGCAATGAAAAAGCATTGCCTCGGTTCGGCATGATGTAGCGGCTGGTTGGCCGAGCGATCAGTTCCCGCCTTTTCAGCGTCTCATTGCCGAGCTGCGCTGAATTCCGTGCTTGACCAGACCGCGAAAAAAGAGATTATTATTTAAAGCGCAATCATGCGCTCCCAACATTGCCCAGTGACGCTCAACTCGTCCGTGGACTTTCTCTCACAGATTCCATTCTGCTGCTGGCGGGCGGAATCATTGGCTCGGGTATTTTCCTCACTGCCAAAGATATTGCGGTAAATACCCGGCAGCCGTGGTTATTTCTCTTTGTCTGGATCATTGGCATGGGCATGGCGCTGCTGGCTTGCTTTGCCTTTGCTGAACTGGGCAGCATGTTCCCGGATGCCGGCGGCCAGTACGTCTATATGCGGGAAGCCTTTGGGGACACAACAGGGTTTCTCTATGGCTGGATGTATTTCACGGTAAGCGCCACCGGAACGGTAGCCGCACTAGGCGTGGGATTTGCAACCTACCTGGGCGAGGCCTTTCCTGCGTTGCACGTGCAGCAGACGGTGATGTCCATTGGCCCGCTGACCGTAACACGCGGACACATGATTGCGCTGGCTTCCATTGCGCTGCAAACGGTCATCAACATTCTGGGAGTTAAAAAAGGGGCGATTCTGCAAAACGTGGCCACATGGGCCAAGTTCGGCGCCATTGCCGTATTTGTAATAGGTGGAATCGCGCTGGGACACGGATCATGGGGCCATTATCAACAGGCAATTCCGGCTGCAACAAGTTCCATTTCTTTTGTTACAGGAATTGGCGTGGCATTGATTGCTGTTTTCTGGGCTTATGACGGTTGGGTCTATGTAACGTTTGTTGCCGGAGAAATCAAGAGCCCGCAGCGCAATTTGCCCCGCGCCCTGATCTGGGGACTGCTGCTGGTTGGCGTGGTTTATATCGCCATTAATGCAGTTTACGTGTACGCGTTGCCAATGCGGGAGATCGCGGCACAGGAA
>DASRCD010000347.1:0-2963 GCA_035653315.1 Candidatus Angelobacter sp. | reverse complement strand
AACGGCTGTGTACGATTCAAACTCTGGCCAGGTTTACCTGACCAGTGATCCTTCTTCAGTTTGGGGAACATCGCTGGCATGGTCTGGTCCGGCAATTTGGGGAAGCAATCAATTCATTGGCGGCGACTCCATTATGTGGGGCGCCAATTCACCGAATGGTTCTTCTATTATGTGGGGCGCAAGTTCAACCAGCGGATCTTCCATCATGTGGGGGGCTTCCGGCTTGTGGGGCAGCTCAATCATGTGGGGCGCCAGCAACGCTTCAGGATTCTCCGCAGTGTGGGGTAGTTCTATTATGTGGGGCGCAAGCGGCCCGTTGAGCAACAGCATTATGTGGGGAGCAAGCGTGGATAAAGGCGAATAACAATTGTCGGTACTTACGGTTAGTGGTAGGCAGGCGTGGCTTGAATAGCCACGCCTTTTTTCTTGTGGAAGAATTTGCCGCCAGTTAACTAAGCGCCAGTCTTGTCAGCTTCCCCTTCATAGTTCAACGCTTCAAGACCCAGGAAGCGCGCGCCTTCATCCAGCTCTTCTTCAATGCGAAGAAGCTGGTTGTATTTGGCAATACGGTCCGTACGCGAAGCCGAGCCAGTTTTGATCTGGCCGACTCCGGTGGCAACGGCAAGATCGGCAATGAATGTGTCTTCCGTCTCGCCAGAGCGGTGCGACATGACTGCTGTATAAGCATTGCGGCGGGCCATATCGATAGCATCAATGGTTTCACTCACTGTGCCAATCTGGTTCACTTTAATCAGGATGGAATTGGCAACACCCTCTTCAATGCCACGGCTGAGGCGCTCTGTGTTGGTTACAAAAAGGTCATCCCCCACCAGTTGAATATGGTCGCCAAGCTCGTCCGTCAACATGCGCCAGCCTGTCCAATCATCTTCAGCAAGCCCGTCTTCAATAGAAACAATTGGATATTGCCGCACCCAGTCTGCCCAGAATCGCACCATCTCTTCCGACGACTTTGCGGATTTATCTGACTTTTTAAAAATGTACTGGCCTTTTTCTTTATCAAAGAATTCACTGGCGGCTGGATCTAGCGCAATAGAGACATCTACACCGGCGCGAAAGCCGGCTTGCTGCATCGCTTCAAGAATCAGATCAATCGCTTCAACATTGGCTTTAAGAGAGGGGGCAAAACCACCTTCATCGCCGACAGCAGTGTTGTATCCGCGCTTCTTCAACACGCTTTTGAGCGTGTGGAAAATTTCCGCGCCCCACTGCAATGCTTCAGAAAAAGTTTCCGCGCCCACGGGCATGGCCATGAATTCCTGAAAGTCCACATTGCTATCAGCATGTGCACCGCCATTCAGGATGTTCATCATGGGAACGGGCAAAATACTGGCGCTTACACCACCCAAATAACGGTAGAGCGGCACCTTCATGGCATTGGCGCTGGCGCGCGCGCAAGCCATGGAGACGGCGAGAATGGCATTAGCCCCAAGCTTCGCCTTGTTGGGCGTGCCGTCAATCTCGATCATGGTGTCATCAATGCGGCGCTGGTCAGACGCATCAAGCCCTTGCAGAGCATCAGCGATTCTTACATTCACATTCTCCACCGCATTCTGCACGCCCTTGCCGAGATAGCGATTTTGATCGCCATCGCGCAGTTCAACTGCTTCATGTTCGCCGGTGGATGCTCCACTAGGAACAGCGGCGCGTCCCATGGAACCATCATTCAGGGTTACTTCAGCTTCAACCGTGGGATTACCGCGCGAATCCAGAATTTCACGCGCATGAACATCAATAATTCCTGTATCCATTAGCTAGCCTCAAGAGAACGAATCAAAACCGAGAATTATAAATGACCGGAGAGATGGGCGCAGAGAGTTGCTGGATACTGAGGAGAACGCAGCCATTTCCGATTCCCGCCACACTCTGTTATGTTCAGAGCTTAGGTCTTAGCTGAATCAAGAGGGAGTGAAAAGATGTCTACACAAGGACAACCGAATATCCGTGTATCAAACACAGGCGATTACCGCGATGGCTATGCAAATTCCGTCCAGGTGCGCGTAAGCGTGTGGGACTTTCTGCTGGTGTTTGGACGCCTGCAGCCGGTGAGTCCGCAGGAAGTGGAAGTGCAAAACTTTCAGGGAGTTTATCTCAGCCCGCAACAGGCCAAGGCATTGCTTACGATTCTGCAGCAAAACGTTCATCAGTATGAAAGTGCATTTGGCGAAATCAAGATTGACGCGGGAATGACGCAGCAGGGACAGGTTAATTAAGCAAACCAGCGCGGCATTGCTTTCTGCGCGCTGGAGAACCGGAGAAAATTGAGATCGACACGCTCCAACCGGCTGCCGCAATTTTCCTTCTGGCGCATTTTTCCGCTGGTTTTTGTAGCCATCTTCCTATTGCATGCGCCCCTGTTGCGCCTGCCTTTCTTCTGGGATGAAGCCGGTTTTTATGTTCCTGCCGCTTATGACTTGGCGCATTTTCATACGTTGATTCCGCGCACCACCATGGATACGGGACATCCGCCGCTTTCCGCCGCATATCTTGCTGTGTGGTTCACACTAAGCGGATGGAAGCCTGCCGTTGTGCGGATCGCCATGCTCCTGCTGGCCGCCTTAGCCTTGACGAATGTTTTTGTCATGGCGCGACGACTCGCCGGCGCCGGAGTAGCCGTGGCAACAACCATTGCGACCGCGGTTTATCCGATCTTTTTTGTGCAGAGCTCCCTTACCCATGCCGATCTGATGGCGGCAGCCTGCACTCTGTGGGGAATCCGGCTTTACATTGAACGGCGCATCTGGCCCAGCCAGTTCGCTTTTTGCCTTGCCGTGTTGAGCAAAGAAACAGCCGTGATCACTCCATTGGCGCTGGCGTTGTGGGAAATCTTTCAAGCAAAAGATGAAAGTGAATCTGGCCGCAGCCGCTCGGCCCGCTTTGCCATCTCGCTGGTTCCTATTGTGCCGTTGCTGCTCTGGCTGCTTTATCACCATCATGCAACCGGC
>DASRCD010000346.1:0-5408 GCA_035653315.1 Candidatus Angelobacter sp. | reverse complement strand
GCGGGGCACCAATGAGCGCCCGGAATGGGTCGCAGGCCAGAACACGGGTGAATTGCAATCAAATGAAGCGGATATATGATCGAGCGCCCGCAGACCAGCCGCTTCGTTCGATTGCAAGAGGGCGATAGCCCTAGCGTATTGCCACGAATGGCGAGCGCTCACAAACAGAGTGGCAAAACGCGGGGTTGATTTACGCCGCTCCAAGGGCATTCCCAGAGCAACTTCGAGGGGCAGTCCCAGGGAGATTGCAACCCTAGAAAAATCCCTGGGACCCGAAAACCGAGCCTTGCTGGGGATGCACCGGATTTGAATTAGCATTGGCATTTAATAGGTTGGCCAAGTGGTCAGATTTGCAAATTGAAAGCGCTTGAAAGATGCAGCGGGCAAAATGAGGTGCCATTTATCGGCTGCACGAAGCTCGCCTACAGCTTTGTTAATGACGGCGAACAATGCGGTTTGATCTTCGGGGTTCCGGGTAATCCAAAGCACAAAATCATATTCATGCGCATTTAAAGCGCGAACGTGACCCGGAATGACTTCATCCGTGTACCTTTGGAGCGACTTACGCGTGCGTTCACACTCGATTGCAGCCCTGTATCCATCTGGGTTAGTAGCTATTAAGTCCGGGCGGATGGCATGAGCACTTCCTGTGCTTCTCACAAATGTCTTGCGACGGATTCGGTCAACATAAACAAAGTCGGTCCAGCCAACCTTTTGGGCCATGACGTGAATGCGCTGCATATCGAGATAATGAAGCAGGTTCGTAATGCTGATCTTGGAAGGATTGAAAACAGATTGATTCAGTTCTTCACCGTGGCAGAGAGCGCGATCCTGTCCGGTTGCGGTGATGCCCCACAGCGTAATACGGCCACCAAGTTCTGCAAAATCCCTGTGAGTAATCACATTTGCCTGCTCCATACGTTCGAGGAAGTCAATGACATGCTCTCGTTTGGAAATGTCGAGAACGGCAGCCAAAATATCCACAGTGGAATAGGTCACGATGCGAAGGAAGCGAAGCACGAGCATCCTTTTTTCCTGATTACGCTGTTTGGCTTTAATACCAGGTAGGGGAGATAGTGGCGACATTACGGCACATTCTCCTCTGAATTTTGATTAGTAGCACTTGATGCGGCTTTGGTGAATGGGTCGGAATCCCTTTGTGCTGAATGTGCGCTAGCAGATAAAGCGGGTACAATCTTTGGCCGTGCTCCAGCAGGCAGCGGGCTAACTTTGATGATGGTTGCCAGTCCCGCTCCATAGAGCATGCCGGTCTGTTTGGGCATCGCGAGAATTTCATTCTTCGTTATGTAATTGCGCTCTACATCGCGGTAATGCCCTTCGGCAGATTCAAACATGGCCTGCGACATGTGTGATGATTGCTGTTTGGCAACAATGGTGCCGGAAAGATCAGAGGCCCACTGGAGGGTTTGAGGATCGCTTGAACGGTAAATGAGTTTAAGACCTGTATTGACAATGACCGCGCCGCGCACGGCATTGGGGTCTAGTCCTCCACAGTCCTTGAGATCATCATTCGACTGATGGGCCAGTATGATGTGACAGCCTTTATCTCGGACTGTCCCAAGGGCCTGCAGTACGGCTGTGCTCAAGAGATATTTCAACTCATCGAGCATCATGGCGACAGGACGCATACGAATGGAATCCCGGTTCTCCATGATTTGCAGCAGGCGCAACAACAGCATTTTTTGAGCGCGGACAGTTTGAACCTTGCGTGTGCTTCCGATGACATAGACCACTGCCCTTTGTGAGAGGATCTGGGCCAGGTCGTGGCCTTCGGCGGCGTTGATTGCCTGTAGTTTGGCCAGTTCTTCAAGATCGGCCTGGAACTTAACCGCCTTTTTGTCTTCGACATCAATATGTTTGCTTTGGTAAGTCGCAGCAACCAAGTCGCGCAGGGTTGGACTGCGTTTGGCTGCCGTGGCAATCGCACAAACGTCAGCAGCCGCCTTGCGATCAAACAGACGATAAAAATCCGCAACATCGCCTTTTTCCGCCATATCGAATGCGGTATTGAGTATTTCTTCGATATCGGCTGCGGAGCAGTCGCGGAAGATGTTAATTTGAGCAGGTTTGTCCGGTGTGAGATCGATCAGATAAAACGGCGCTCCGCATTCGCGGGCAACTTGATAAAGGACGTTTGGAGCAAACTTGTCGTTCTTTGGATCGATTACCACCACGGTTTCGCCGGCTTGAAGAGACTGGCTGAGAAACATGGCTGCGGCAACCCCTTTTCCAAAGCCCGTGCTGCCCAGCACTTGCATATGGGTAGAGCGGTAGTCGCTCCATGGAATATAAAAAGGCTTGAGCGTCCGTTCGCTCAAGCCAGTAAATAAGCCTTTCGAATGATTGAAGTATTTCCGGGGATCATAGCTGTAGACCTGCTCTCCGTCAGCAAAGACGTTCCGAATATCGTCCAGTTGCTCGACTCTCGTTATGCGTCCTGTGGCGCGATGCCAGAGCCACAGGACCGGTATGATGATCGAATAGAGTACCAACGTTCCGTATAAAGCCGTTTGATTCAGCCAGAGCTCATTGAAGCGGGCAGCCATCATCAGGCTGATGAAGTGCAAGAGCACGATTGAGGCTATCGTTTTGTTGGCAAATGATCGGTCTTTGAACTTATGAAGCGTCATAAAGTGTTCTCTTTCCGCAGCACCTTGATGTCCTGGAAGAATGCGGCGAACCAGCCAAGGGTCGCGGCGATGATGTAGCACCCAAGCAAAGCCCGCTGCCCGAGAAAAAATGGGATGTAATAAGCTTCAACGCTCTGAAGCCAATCGGAGAAAGGTTGATGAGTTGCAGCTTTCAGAATGAGGCGGGTGGCCTGGAGGTCAATGTGTGCGTCTTGGGTGGGAATAAGGATTTGGGACAAGCCCCAAAAGACGAAACCAAAAACCAGAGCGCCACTGATCAGGAATCGTCCAAATTGTTGTGGCAATGTGAGCTGAGACTGCGGCATGTTTGGTCCTTCATGTATCTCAATGGAGTGCCTCGTCCTCGCGGAAATAAGAAATGGCGAGTCCAAGTGGATTGATCTGGATAAGGTCATTGCTCACTTTGTCTCGGAAAGCAAAAACAAAGTGAGCTGTGTACTGAGAGCGTTTGATCTCGCTGCGGTCGAGCGGCGATCTGTAGATCAAGGCAAATTCAACGGTTGCCTTGTAAGGCGGCGTGCGAAGGTCTTCCAGGTCGATTCGGTTTACTTCAATCTCCTGCTCTGCGCCTGAATTTGAGAGAAAGTTTTCGATGATCTTGCCTTTGTTCCATGCCGCTAGAGTCGCGTCCGCCAGTGGCGTGTCCATAAACAGCAAAGAGCGACGGAAGTCATCGCGGATGGTCAGCCTGTTGCGGCTGTAATAAAGACGGGAGAATTCGGTGAGGAAATATTTGATTTCCTTTTCTTGTGGTTTGTAATTGAGGTCGTCATAATTGATGGCCTCGGCCCGACCAATGGCGTCAATGCGGATATAGCGCGTGTGAAACGAGTCAATCTTTTTGACTGTGGCATGGGCGATATAAAGCGACCCGGCGCACAGCAGAGTGAGCGCCAGGATTGCAAGTTTCAAGTACGTATTGGTGACCAGAGCATCGCCCCACTGTTCGGCGTACAGCCTTTTGCCTGCCTGAAACTCCTTATCTAGGGGCACGGGAACACTGGGCAGCGATGTGGAACTGCGTTTATCTGGAATATGAGTCATGAGTGCCTTCCTCCTTATATATGTGGTTTAGAAAAGGGCTGCGCTAACGGCATTGGTGACGGCCTGCTGAATGCCGCTTCCTGCATTGGCGGCACCGCTGAAAATGTCGCCGACGAGTGAAGGAATCTTGAATATCGAATAGATCCCGGCCATAAACACCACGGCAAGAATTGGAATCTGCGTCATGTTGACAACAATTCCGCCTGCCGTGACTCCCTGTGAAAGCAAGGTCGTATTCAACACAGAAAGCATGATCTGGCAGATTCCCAGAATGATGATGTTGCCAATGACTGGATAAAAGCTGTATTTGATGAGAGCCTTCAGCCACGACCAAAACAGAAAATCGAGTTTGGGCACAAGCATGAAAGGAATCAGGATCGGGCCAATAATAAGGATGGCCCCAAGGGCCAGATAGCCGAAGCCGGCCACAATGAACATGGCCAGTTCCAATATTGCGATAAGCAAAGTGATGAGCAGGTAGATGACAAAGTCGCGGGCATGAAGCATTGAAAACTCGCCCATGTCCTGAATCCCAAGCGTGATGTCATTCAACTTTGAAAGCATCTGCTGCTGCGTGGTAGTGCCAACAAGATCAGCCATCCCGAAAGCTATCTTCGGGATGGCTTCGGAAAATGAATTGCCGCCAAGCAGCGGGCTGGAGGTGGTGTAAAGAGTAAGCATGATCCAAACAATCAGGATCAGGCCGGCCAGAGTCCGGAGCTTGTGCAGAGCGTGATGGTCGGAAAAAGCTATACGGCTCCCGGCAATCACGATCATGACAAGGACGAGGGCGCGGAAGATGTCTTGCCCAAGTTGCTGAAAGGGTGTGCCGTTCTGCGTCAGGACATCGAAAATCGTATTCCGCAATGAAGCAAGTAGGTTGTTAAGTAAAGTCGGGTCCATAGTGTTCCTGCCGTCTCCTCAGGCCGGACGATCCTTTTTGTAAATCTGGTTAGTGGCCCTGCCGGTCTTTGGCCGCAGCATTCAATTCGCGGCCACGCTCCCAGCGTTGCTGGGCTAGAGCCTGAATTTCAATGTCCACTGAGGATGTGAGCGCCCGATTGGTGTCTTGCATCGTGTGAATCATCATCAGTATGGCAACTAGTGTTTTCTGTTGGAGCGCTTTTTCAGATTGGAGTGTGGGGTCGGTTGAAGTGGCATCGGCCTCAAGCTGTGCCAAGGCGGTTGCATTATTTTGGATATTGGCGCGAATATCGCCAATGGCTTTCATTCCGCTCATCAGGCTAGCGTCCTGCAACTGGATCAAACCGTACTGCTGCCGCCAGTCCTGCTGTGCTTGGGGTGTGGCCGTAACATCTACAGGCTGGATTGCGGGCAAGAGGTTTCGGAAGCCAGTCTGGATGGAATTGGTATTTCCGCTCGTAATTCCGGTAAACCAGGGGTTCGTGTTGCCATATTGGTTCCCTGCTGCAAACTGCTGCCAGTTGGTGAACGAATAGCGGTAGCGGTTCGGCAGAGACTTAATCGTTGTGAATTCGCTGGTGAATAAGTTGTACTGAGACTGCGCAAAGGACAACTGCTTCTGTGCGTTGGCCAATATCTGAATTGTCGTTTGCAAATGCTGTTGCGCTACCAGAATGTGTTTTTCCTGATTCTGTATCTGCGTTTCCATTGCCTCAAGCCGCTTGATGGCCTGGGCCAATCCGGCTGGGTCGCTTACCGTGAGCTGGG
>DASRCD010000345.1:0-7334 GCA_035653315.1 Candidatus Angelobacter sp. | reverse complement strand
GTTATGCTTGTGGACCTGGGCCGCAACGACGTTGGCCGCGTCAGCGAATTCGGCACCGTCAAGGTCCGCGACCTCATGTTCGTGGAGCGCTACTCGCACGTCATGCATCTGGTCTCCGCAGTGGAAGGCACTCTGCGCGCGGGCCTCACGCCGGTTGACGCTCTGGCCGCATGCTTCCCCGCGGGCACTCTTACCGGCGCACCCAAAGTCCGCGCCATGGAAATCATTGAAGAAATGGAGCCTGTGCGGCGCGGCATTTACGGCGGCTCCGTCCTCTATGCCGACTTCGCCGGCAATCTCGACTCCTGCATCGCCATCCGCACCATGCTGATGAAAGGTAAAAAAGCTTACGTGCAGGCCGGCGCCGGCATCGTCGCCGATTCAATTCCTGAAAGCGAATACCAGGAATGCCTGAATAAGACCCGCGCATTGGTAAGGGCGGTGGAACTGGCAAGATCAGGGGAGTAGGCTGAAGGTTTCGGCCCGGCAAGAGTCATTAGAGGCTCCTTCCCGACGTTGGTCCGATCGTTGATCTGAAAAAAAGGTTAGTCCGGCCACGACTCGCCACGGCATGGCATACAATACGATTGCTTACCGGTCACGTCTTCACCTGGATACGCGTCTTCACGCCGTCTCAGACCAAACTCTTCAAGCGTTTTTAGCTTTTCGCACTTTGGACAACGCCAATCATTAACGTGAAGAGGCATGGTTTGATGTTCACGAACGTGCTGTGCGATATCGCCCGTGCCCCAGAAACTTGACGAATCCCAGATCGCGAAGAATCTGCAATTGCTGGCGTATTTTGGCCTTAACATTCCTATTTCCTGGATGTGCCTCGGTTAGGGCAGCATGATGAGCGTACACTTGGGTCAAATCAAACTCATTGGCGTTAATCCTTTTCACCACATTTAGCACGTCTAAAGTCCAACCACGCAGGTCCCATGGAACCTTCGCTAGGGCATTATACTTTCTGTATTGCTCACGCACCTCATCTGCGGGAATTATCGCGGTGTCGGTTACCAATGAAATTTGTGCTTCATTCGGCACTCTAGATAGGACTATATTGCATCCGATCCAGCCCGCACGTCTTGCGGCCTTTGCCAGGGGTTTCCTTTTTTCAAGGACGTCTTCAGTAAAAACCACGGAAGGGAATAAGATTAGGTTCTTGACCGTCCATTCGGAGTTGTAATTGAGGACAAGTATATTCGGTGCGACATTTTGCTTTAAGGCGGAAACCATTATGGAGTAGGCCCCGTCAGTCACTTTTTTTAGGTTCAACTGCTTTTGGCTTTTGACTTGGTAAGTTGCCGAACAATTCCGGCATCGGAAATCGAAGGCCCTCGTATTGGCCGGCATCTCTTGCAGTTGTTCTTCATGGCACGCAGCACAGTACAAGTTCCTTGCGCACCAGTGCTCAGTTACCACCCGAGCGATCTGCGTTGGGCTCTTGTAAGCCAGTCCTCTGTTGAAGTCGCACTGCAGTGATGTAATCAAGTCTAAGTAAGATAAAATGGGGTGATTCCGTTCACATGAAAGATACCATCTCTTGCTGCGTAACTAACACTTTGGCTCATGCAGAGCCGATTTTTGTGAACGTCTTAGGTGCGCCATTCCAGATGGGAGATGTAGTTAGGGTTATCCAGATCGTGGATTCCACCGGTAATCAAAAGCTGCTGGACAAAACTGGCACCGTTCAATATCTCGACTACTCCTGTGGGTGCGGACAGACATATCCAAACGACCCGATGATCGGTGTCATGATCGGAAGCAAAGCACATGAATTCTGGAAGGAAGAGCTTTCTTTGATCTCGCGCTCCACCAAGGAGAATTCCTAAGCCGCTCCCGGAAAATGGGAATCGCTTCTGGATCGCCGCACATTTGCTGCTTCTTGTAAACCAGCCAATGCCCCCTGGAGTTTCCGTACTCGTGTGGCACAGCCGCCCTCGGCTGTGAAATTGAATTTTTGCTGCGAGGCGATTTGTGCCACATTTGTCAAAGGTTTCATGATTCTTCCCACAACCATTTGTAATCTTCAGGCCTTAATACCAAACCCTTCCTGACCGGATTCTCGCGGACATATTGAATCTTCTGCTCCAGGCTGTCCGCATGTCGCACAACGTGGTCGAATGATTCATCCTGCCAGACAGTTCCCGATCTTTGCAGAACTTTGTTAATCGAATGTGCTGAAGCCCCTTTCATTGCTCCGATAATTTCCTCAAAGCTGAAGGTCTCTTGTCTTTCATTCTCAAGCGGAATGAAAATCATATGTACGTGGTCCGGCATTACAAGGGCAATCAGGAGGCGCATTTTCTTGCCATTGTCATAGAGGCAATGCTTCAACGCAAGATCGCGAGCCGTAGGCGGCAGTTCCCATCGTAGGTGAGTGTCAAAGGTGATGAAATGCGCCCGGCCGCTTTTCTCAAAGTGTGGAAGATTGCGGCGGTAGCTGTATTTTCGCTCTTTCAAATACTCAATCTCCTTGCCCCTCGCCCTCGTTCGGTGATAGGCTGCTGAGACGAAAGTCAAACACAGCCGGGGGCGGCTGTGCCACACAATTCTTAAAGACCCTTGCTTGGCTCATAACCGCTGGAGTTTGATTAACGAACGTCCCTTGTTTCCAAAGAAATATGAGCTGGCTGAATATCAGAATATCGAAACCAGGGCGAGAGAGTCGAAAGGCTATATCAACGTCCTAATTGATGATGCAACTCGTGAGCGTGCGGAAGATTCCCACCGAATGCTAACAAACCTTGTAGCGGAGAGGGTCCGAAAAGCCGGTTCTATACCAAAGAGCAATCAATTTGTAGATTTATCCGCGGCAATGCCGGGGGGATTTTATCTATTCGAAATGAAGTCTACTACAGACAAAAACGTGCATGGGCAAATACGGCGAGCAATTTCTCAATTGTATGAGTACAGGTATCTGCAAGATTTGCCCGAGGCTAAGCTGGTTGTCGTAATCGAGAATCCACCTCCGCAAGAGAAGAGGTGGATCATTGACTATGTCGTGAAGGACCGGAATATTTTAATCGCATGGGATGGCGACAGAAAGACTCTCAAATTTCCAAGGGAGACTGCCCCTGACCTCGGTTTTCTCGAATAACGGTTTCAGGCAAAATTGAAGCCTCTACAATCGTTTCCGATCATAGGGCCACAAGTGACGTTGAACCTATACGTTGACGCGCAAGCGGGCGTCAACCGCTGCCGAAACCCTGAGCAAAACCGACCTGACGTTCGAAGTTTACCAATCCATTGACAGCATTAGAAATGCCCTCCTAGACTGGCCCTTATGGAAGTACATTTCACCCATGAGCAAGAAGCGCGACTCTTGAAAATTGCCGCGCATGAAGGCATTGATCCTGCGCGGCTGTTTCCGTCTTGATGCGTATCCGCTGGACGCTTTTAGTTTAGCGCGCTCCGCTTTGCTGCGCGCGGGCCTGCGGTGCAAGGAAGGGATTTTCAAAATTTCTTTTTACTCATTCGCCTCGCTCACCCCTAGACTGAAGTCCAGGGCTGAGAGCCGTTCTGCCACCCAGAAAAGGCAACTTTTTGCTTGACTAGCATGGGCGAACAAATGGTAAATTTAAAATTCGCTCCAGAGCGAAAAGTGGTGTGTTGGACGATCTTTGACAAGAAGAAGCTTCTAGCTACTAGCCGCTAACTCATAGCCGGAGAAGCCGAGGATTGGTACTTGGTATGTTGTACGGCGAGTGCCGTTGCGACCCTCTGCCGATTCTCTCAGCGTGGGGTCGGATGGGGTCAAATGGGGTGAAAGTAGGGGGGAGGGGTACCCCCTCTCAAACTCACGCCAATCAGGGATGACCTGGGATGCTGTGGGATGCACCGGGAGGGTGGGGTACTTGGATCGCCGTGATCGCTGAAATCGCGCGTCATTGCCGTGATCGGAAAGGTAAAAAGCGCACCGCGGAGACGCTGAGAAGCCCGAATCAGAAAGGCAAAATCTGACGCGGAGAAGACCAAGGCGGAAGGGAATCCGAGTGAACTGGCTATAGGGATTCCTCGCTGCGCTTCGGAATATGGTAGAAGTTGAAGGCCCTTGAATCCTCTCGAATCCAAGGGCCACAATAGACATCAGACCTATAAGCCGAATTCTGTAGCGACGTTGCCATCGCTGACGGTCATTCCTCTAGGCCGGTCATTGCTGACTGGCTCAAGCGACCTACCCGGAAGTTGCGGCGTTCTGCGGGCGTTTAAGTCCGCAGCCGAAATCCTGAGACTCCAAGGAATCAAAGGATCTCTCGCCTTGGCGCACCGAGCCGGCACGCATCCTGAATATCGCTATTCAGAATTCCTTCCCTATTTGGTCTTGCTCCGTGTGGGGTTTGCCATGCCCTGTGCATTACTGCGCAGGCGGTGCGCTCTTACCGCACCTTTTCACCCTTACCGCTTCATTCAAGAGCTCAGCAACGGCTTACGCCTGCTTTGCCCTCGCGTCCGGTTCAAGCAGAACGGCTTTCACCGTTCGTTTATCCCCGGCACCGCGGCGGTATTTTCTCTGTGGCACTTTCCGTCAAACTGGCTTGAACCAGCCTTCCCGGACGTTATCCGGCACACCGCTCTCTGGAGTTCGGACTTTCCTCTCTTCCGGCCGCGCAGCCCGGGAAAATCCCGGCGTTCACGGCGGAACAGCGACCATCCGGCCCGATATCCACTCTCATATTATAAGATGGATTCCACACATTCTAAGACTCTGCTTGCGGCCCCGATACACAAAGATATTGAGAGGCGAATGGGATGATGCGTTGGATTTGGGTGCTCACGTTGTTCATTGCCCCGGTTACAATGTCCGGCTTTTATGCCAATCGTAAGCCAAATGCTGAAGAACAAAGGGCGATCGACAAATATGCCCGGACGATGAGCAAGGTGCTGGACCAGTTCCGCTCAGATGACTGGGTGGAGACGGTCGATTTCGCCATCGCGAACCCAACGCTGAATCCGGCGACCGACCCGCCCATGGATATTGATGAGATCATGCAGCGCACTTACCGTGTGCGTCCGGGCTCAGCGCGCGACAAAAAAGTGATTGTTCCGCAGCAGCAGAAAACCGCGCAACTGAAAGACCCAAGTGATAAACAAATTGCCATGGCGCGGACAGAAGACCTGAAGCTGCTTCAGGTGCAGGTGCGGTGCAACCAGGCCACGCCTGCCATGACTTCAGCGCCAGATCCCAAAACCGACCCCGACGTGCCGGGCGCAACGTTTGTGCACAAAGACCGCAACAATCCTTTCAGCCACGGAGCGGCGTATGTGCTGTTCTTTTCCAATGGAAGCACTGGCAAATGGGACCAGACCAACGGGCTGTATCGTTTCAAATTTGCTCATCCGGCCAATACTCCTTATATAGAAAATGTTGAAATAAGGATTTACGGCGCGGAAGACCGCATTCAGGAATTGCTCAAAAAGATTGACTGGAAACAGGTGAACGCCGCGCTCACCCTCTAAGCGCAAGATGGGTGCAAGAATTTCGACCGGATGCATTCTTCCTGCATCTAATTGCAAAATCATCAAGTAAGATAAAAGAATAGACACGGCTAGACGAAAGTTCGGCAGAGAGTATGGTTCTTGTTCCAGGTTTGTTGGCGGTTGGATTGGCGCTTTGCGGCATGGGATTTTATGCGTTGTGTCTCTGGAGCGCCTATCGATTTCAGCGTGATGTGCGGGATCCGCGCCCGGTTTTTACGCCAGCCGTAACCATCCTTAAGCCCCTGCGCGGGGTTGATCCGCAGATGTATGAAAGCTTTCGCAGCCATTGCACGCAGGATTATCCCGAATACGAAATTATCTTCGGCGTGAGTGAAGCGGACGATCCCGCTGTGGCCGCCGTCCAGCGCCTGATTGAAGAATTTCCCGCCTGCAAAATTCGCCTGGTGGTCTGTCCGGAAATCCTCGGAAATAATCGCAAGGTCAGCAATCTGGTGCAGATGATGAGTGTGGCCCGTTTTGACCACATACTAATTAATGATAGTGACATTTTCGTCACGCCGGATTATCTGCGCCGCGTAATGTCTCCATTTGGTGATCCAAAAGTCGGCATGGTGACCTGCCCTTATCGCGGTATTGCCGCTAATACGCTGGGCTCAAAGCTGGAATCTATCGGCATCAGCACGGACTTTATCGCTGGCGTTCTGGTGGCCCGTCAGATTGAAGGCGGCATTCACTTTGCTCTGGGCTCCACGCTGGCCATGTCGCGCAAGGCGCTGGATGCGATTGGCGGCTTGCAGCCCCTGGTAGATTATCTGGCGGATGATTTTGAGCTTGGCTTCCGCATCGCCAAAGCCGGTTATGAAGTTGTGCTGGCGGATGTTGTCGTGGAAACGCACCTGCCCGCTTATAGCTTCCATGGTTTTTTTGATCACCAGATGCGCTGGGCGCGCAGCACTCGTGACTCGCGCCGACTGGGCTATCTTGGCTTGCTGCTTACCTTTGGCTTGCCGTGGGCCATCATCGCCGTTCTGCTGGCGCCGTTGAATTGGTGGTCTTGGGCCACGCTTGCCGCTGCGGCAATCTTGCGCGCAGCGGTGGCCATTCAGGTCGGCATTGGCGTAGTGCATGATCGCGCTCTGTGGCGCGGCTTATGGCTGCTGCCATTGCGGGACCTTGTAGCTTTCTGGGTCTGGTTCGCCAGCTTTGCCGACAATAAAGTCCACTGGCGCGGTGAGGTTTTCATCCTTAAGGATGGAAAGATCAGCCCAGTGTATTCGCGTGGTGCTGCTGAATTTATGGGAGCGGCCAAGTCTGACCAGGACAAGGTCTCGGCTCATTCATAAGCACCAGCTTGCCGCCCCACTTGGCCAGCAGGCAAGCGCCTTCATTCATTACCACAACCGGCAAATGTTCTCTTTGCGGACATTCATTCGTTAACTCGCCGGACTTGGCTTTTTCATCTGTGATCAGAAAAACCATTTGCCTGCTGTGCCATAGTTTTTCAAACAATGCATCATCGTCAAAGATCGAGGGCGCATCGGCAAAGCGCGATCCGTACCAGATATTGTTGCAGCGGCCATTCAGGATGCGAAGCTGATGCCGCGTGTAATAGTTCACGCTTGAGGCAGCTTCATAATCGCCGTTATCTTCAATCACTGCTCCGGGCTTCCAGTTGGCATTAATTGCCTGGGCCAGCACCCTGGAAGAAAGCACCGGGGAGAAAATCACGAGTCCCTGATGGGCTGAAAGCAGCAAAGCCACCGTCATGCATGCCAATGCCAAGTTGGCGGTGAAAGTACGATTTGCGCGACGGAACAAAAAATTCAAAATAGTTCCCAACGCAAACGCAAACCCTGTGACAAGTAGCGGAACTTTAAACGCGCCCATTG
>DASRCD010000344.1:0-8163 GCA_035653315.1 Candidatus Angelobacter sp. | reverse complement strand
GGGCGGCTGCAATGCCGTTGCTTCCACGTTCGGCGTTTTGGGAATTGTGGCCAGGGCACATGCCCACAAGATTCCCTTCATCGTGAAGATCAATCACAATGAATTGTTGACTGTTCCCAACCGGTTTGATCAAGTTCTCTTTGGGACGGTAAAGCAGGCTTATGAAATGGGAGCGGCTGCGGTGGGCGCGACCATTTATTTCGGCTCACCGGAAAGCACACGACAAATCGTGGAAATCAGTGAGGCTTTTGCTGCCGCCCATGAAATGGGAATGGCCACCGTTCTGTGGTGCTATCTGCGTAACTCCGCATTTAAGAAAGACAAGGACTATCACGTTTCCGCCGACCTCACCGGGCAGGCCAACCATTTAGGCGTCACCATTCATGCCGATATCATCAAGCAAAAGCTGCCTGAAAATAATGGCGGCTATCTGGCCCTGAACTCCAATGGGGCAAGCTACGGAAAATTTGATAAGCGCATGTATGACGAGCTTTCGTCGGACCATCCGATTGATCTCTGCCGCTACCAGGTTGCCAATTGCTATATGGGCAGGATTGGCCTGATTAACAGTGGCGGCGCTTCCGGCAAAAATGATATGGCGGAAGCTGTTGCTACCGCGGTGATCAATAAGCGGGCTGGCGGCATGGGATTGATCAGCGGACGCAAGGCCTTCCAGCGTCCACTGGCTGAAGGCGTTAAGCTTTTAAACGCGATTCAGGACGTTTATCTGGACCAGACAATCACAATCCCGTAACCTCGCTCTAACTTTAATAAGAAAGCCCGGATGGCAAGTCCGGGCTTTTCATTTGCAAAGGTCGAAAATCAATTGCCATTCCGGCAGGGGTTCTCATTGAGAATCCTGCGGTAATTGCCAAAAATCACAATTGAGCTGCCGTTTGGCTGTTCCGGGGTGGCTACATTGGGAAATGCAACGCCTGAAATTGGACCAAATTCCGTGGTGGAAGTGCCGCCGAAAGTATTGATGGCGCCGGGAATTTTGGGACCACCAAATTGCCATTGGCAGGTGTTATCCAGCTTGATGGTGCTGAAGATTGGATAGAAAGCCGCTCCTGCCGGCGGATTGGTGCATCCCTGGCCGCCATTAAAAACGTCACAAGCGGGATTGCTCTCAAACTCAATACCCGGCATGTCTGCTTCAAATCCTATGCGATCATAGTCGTGCAACTCGCCATTTCTATCATCGCCACCTTGTTTTACAAACTGTGGACTAGTAAAGCGCAGCGGGGTGGGCTTTAACCTTGCATCGGTTTTTGCATTCCCTGTACCCGGCCAGCGGAACTGATAAGAAGCTCCATCGAAATCAAAATCACCATTGATGCAGGTGCCAATTGGCTGCAATCCAAAAAGCCCAAGAAAATCGCCAGTGAAGCAGCCGGTATCGTCATCATCCAGTCCTTGAGGGTCATCTGCGCCTGGCTGAATACAGTTTCCACCTTCCACATCCACTGCATTGCACAACTCATAATGCCCAATTTCATCAGAGAAGGCGACGTTATACGTGTGGGCAGTCCATGTGGAACGCGTGTGTTCGCTGGAGGTGGAAAACATGGGGTGAAATGCATAAGGCGAGGAAGAACAAGTTTTTGGATGAGCTGGGTCCGTATCCGGATCAAAGTTTACCTGCGCAAATCCATTCGCGGTGCTGGCTGTCATGGAACCGGTTGTGCCTGCCGTGAGATCGTGTATTACAACCTGCAGGCCAGCGGCTGAGTCATGGATTTCAACGGTGATCTGGTCACCAGGGTCCATTTGGAAAGTGGTCCCCGGAAAAATTGAAAATTTGTTGATGTCATTATTCAACGGATCTGCTGGGGATTGTGCAACTCCATTATTAGTTAAAAAAGCGAAGTTTGAAGGTTCCAGTCCAACTCTTTGCTGGCAATCCAGATTGTTCACTGCACCGGTCAGGTCCTGGATATTGAAGCTGAAAATGACCATGGCAACGCACCACTTAACCGGATCTGAGCAGGTATTGACGCCGCCTGGTGGATAAAACTGCAGTTCAAGAAAGGCCGAGCCGGGATGGTGTCCAATAAAATCTTTTGCGTTCGGATCCGGATTGTCAAAAACATTTGCATCCGTGTCCGGCACGCAGACATGGGTGAAATTAGGAGATGACTGGGTATCGCACAGGACCATTCCAAACCATGAGGCAGTGTGCAACTGGAAATTAAAAGTCCCTCCGCTGCCATCCTGGCGGGGGGCAACTGGCGGATCAAGCGGTAATGTCACATGGTACAAAGCATTATTTCCTGCCCCTGGACGGTCAGAGTAAAAAATTACTGAAGGCTCGTCATGACCCGAGTAGTGTCCATTGAACTGCTTATCATGGCGCAGTTCAGTACAGAACCCAAAGTTATTTTCATCGCATTTGAGCAGAGATGATTTCAGCTGGTTGCTGATCTGCGGTTGAGCGCCGGCAGAGCATAAAAACAGCACTAAAATTGTCAGCAATGTTGCAACATTACGTGTTCGAGTCATGATTGATACTCCTGGCGGTAATTTGTTGAGCACCGCGGGCTTTGCTTAAAAATAGATGAACAGGAAAGATTTGCCTTGGTGCTGCTTATTAAGGCAGCTTGGCGAAAGGGATTTTACTTTTTACTTGTTGGCTTTAATGTATAAATCCGTAAAGGAACGATAATAATAAACAGGTTTTATGAATAGATGACTATGGTAATGACAAGAGTATCTACACTAACCTATCTATATTTAACTAAAACGTACGGAATAGTAGTTTAACCGTATACTTCGGCGCGAATAGCCGCATTCAAGCGGTAAAAATCTATTCATTGATCAGAAAGACCTGTCTTTACTATTCCCACTCAATTGTGCCTGGCGGCTTGGAAGTCACATCATATACAACGCGGTTTATACCACGAATTTCATTTACAATGCGCGTGGAAATTTTCTTAAGCACTTCATAAGGAAGCGGAACCCAGTCGGCGGTCATGCCATCTTCAGAGTGCACGGCTCGAATGGCGCAGGTATAGGCGTAAGTCCGCTGGTCTCCCATTACGCCAACAGACATAACGGGAAGCAATACTGCAAATGACTGCCAGATTTGCGTATACAGGCCGGCATTGCGAATCTCATTCACTACAATGTCATCTGCTTCCTGCAACAAGGCTATGCGCTCAGGAGTCACTTCCCCCAGGATGCGTACTGCCAGTCCCGGACCAGGGAATGGTTGGCGCTGTAAAATCTCTTCCGGCATGCCCAGTTCACGACCAATGCGCCGAACTTCATCCTTGAACAAATCCTTAAGCGGTTCAATCAGCTTAAGCTTCATCTTTTCCGGCAGGCCACCCACATTGTGATGGGTCTTAATGGTCTGCGAAGGCCCCCGCACGCTGCGCGATTCAATTACATCTGGATAGAGTGTTCCCTGCACCAGCCAGTTGACTTTGCCGATCTCCTGTTCAAGCCGATGTGATTCCGCGTCAAAAACTTCTATAAATTCGTTGCCAATAATCTTGCGTTTCTTTTCCGGATCAGTCGCCCCGGCCAGTTTGCTCAGGAAGCGCTCGCCTGCATCCACCGCAACAACATTCAAGCCCAGCTTTTCACGTAAATTCTGCTGCACTTTTTGAAATTCATTTTTGCGTAATACGCCATTGTTCACAAAAACCGAAATCAATCGTTTACCAATGGCCCTATCCACCAGCGTTGCCGCTACTGCGGAATCCACGCCGCCGGAGAGCGCACAGATCGCGATTCCAAATTCACCCACGGTTTCACGAACCTGGCGAATGGTTTCATCAATGAAATGCTGGGGCGTCCACTCACCCCGTGCACCACAGATGTTGTAGACAAAGTTACGCAGCAACTCCACCCCGCGCTTTGTATGGTGCACCTCAGGATGAAACTGTACGGCCCAGATACGGCGCTCTTCATCCTGCATTGCCGCCAGCGCATTGCTGCTCCGCGCAACTACGCTAAAGCCGGAAGGAAGGTGAGCAGCTTCATCACCGTGAGACATCCATACATTCATGGATTCCGGCAATTCATGAAATAAGCGGGACTGCCCCTCAATAGTAATTTCCGCGTGCCCGTACTCCCGCTTTGGCCCGGGACGCACAGTACCACCTAGCTTATGTGTGATGTAGTGCAGACCATAACATATCCCGAGTACGGGAAGTCCCAGCGTAAGGACGCGTTCATCGGCGGGTGGCGCATCATGGTCATAAACGGAAGACGGACCGCCGCTCAGGATTATTCCCGCAGGTCGATACCCCTTGATTTCTTCCAATGAGGCGTTGCAGGGGAGAACGGCAGAGAAAACTTTCAGTTCGCGGATGCGGCGCGCAATCAGCTGGGTGTATTGCGAACCGAAGTCGAGAATGACAATAGATTGATCTTCCACGAATAATTTTCTCTGATTCACGGCAGGCTGTAAAGCCAAATCACAGGGTCGAGATTTTTCTGCCTGTAGTGATGGGAACGGGTGAATTCGGTTTAGCCTCAGCAGGCTCTATATATACCGAGGCAAGGGCCAGATAAGAAGCCATGCGGGAAATATAAAGGAAATCAGATACAGCGAAATACACCAGCGCGACGACCGCAACCAGGACCGCATACGTTTGGGGCGAACTGGCCATCATGGAGGAAGTCAGCCCACAAATGGAAACCGCGATCAGGAGCAGCACAATACGGAATAAAAGAAAAATAAATCCTGTGCCGGCGAAATCGGCGCGCTGTCTGCGAACGATCTGCCTTCCCTGCCGAAAGGCGCGATATGAGCTTTGGCCGCTCTGTCCAAAGATGGATGCCATTGTTAAAAACCAATTTGTGACCAGCCAGAAGATGGTGATCAGCAGAACCGAAGGCAGAGCAAGCTGATAAAACAGGAACAGATCAGGCTTGGAGCGGCGAATGGCGAGATACGCCTCACCCCCAACCGCGATGAGCAACGCCATCATGCAAAACCAGGCAAGCAATCCGCGCCACAGTTGAAGGCCCAGCATACTGCGGAACCCTAAGGGAGCAATAGCCGGACGCAAGCGCCTGAGGGTAAGGCTGCGCCCCAGCGCCGCTAAAATGCTCCAAAGAATGGCGATAAGAAATGGCACAACAACGGCAGCGATGATCAGCTTTTTCCAAAGCAAAATCACAGTGTTGGCCGCTACAAATCCCAGTAATTGGAAATCCTGTGTACGCCACGCAGCGGCGAATGAATCGGCCTCTGGCACCGATCCACTCAATATTAACCCCGTGGCAAAAATCAGAAATAATGCCACAATTGCGAATGACCAGCGCCATAGGATTTCCAGCAGAAAAATTACGGGGTCACGCAATACGGCGCGAAAGCCGGAGCTGATCGGATTGGGAGGTCTGTCCATTCAGGATGCAAGAGTGGGTTCAGCTACTTTACTACAACGTTTACAAGCTTTCCGGCCACAACAATCACTTTCACCACCTGCTTGCCTTCCACCGCGACTTTTACCTTTTCGTCTGCAAGTACGCGCTCCCGCACCAGGTTTTCCGGGCTATCCGCAGGAACAACCACATGGCTGCGAAGTTTACCATTGATCTGCACGGCGTAAGTAGTTTCATCTTCCCTGGCCAGTGCTGGGTCATAAGCAGGCCAGGGCTGGCGGAGAAGATTTCCACTTTCGCCTAAAACTTCCCAAAGCTCCGAAGCAAGATACGGAGCAAACGGAGCCATCAACAAAATAACCTTGCGTTGAGCATCTGCAAGCAAGTTGGCCGGGAACTTACCTGCGACAATCTCGTCTTCCGCAGTATAGAGCTCATTCATAAATTCCATGATTGCGGCCACTGACGTGTTGAAATGCCAGCGGCCCTGGAAATCTTCCGTCACGCGCTTTACTGTTTGCTGGAGCTTACGCTGAATGCGCCGGGCCTTGGGTGAGAGTTCTCCCGTTGCTGAAGCGCTTGTTCCATTTCCCGTTCCTGCATTGCGCATAATAAACCGGTAGGTGCGGCTCAAGAAGCGATGCACACCCTCTACGCCGGCCTCCTGCCAGTCAAGCTCACGATCAGGAGACGTGGCAAAAAGCGCATAAACTCGGGTGGAATCCGCGCCGAAGCGGGCCACCATATCATCCGGTGAAACCACATTGCCCTTGCTTTTGGACATTTTTGCGCCATCTTTGATCACCATGCCCTGGGTAAAGAGGCGTGTTGCAGGTTCGTCATTACGAACAAGACCAAGATCGCGCATAAACTTGGTCCAGAAGCGCGAGTAGATCAAATGCAAAATTGCGTGTTCTACGCCGCCAATATATTGATCGATGGGAAACCAATAATTGACTGTCGCCGTATCCAGCGGACGGTCCGCAAGCTGAGCATTCGTATAACGGTAAAAATACCAGGATGAATCGACGAAAGTATCCATGGTGTCTGTTTCGCGCCGCGCCGCGCCGCCGCACTTAGGGCAACTTACGTTCACGAATTCCGGCACACGGCCAAGCGGCGAACCGCCTTGCAAGGTGATGTCCACCTTGTCCGGCAAAAGCACCGGAAGATCTTTTTCCGGCACTGGAATCGCGCCGCATTTTTCACAATAAAGCATGGGGATGGGCGTACCCCAGTAGCGCTGGCGCGAAATGCCCCAATCCTTTAAACGATAGGTCACAGTCCGTTTGCCAAAGCCCTTCTGCTCAGCAAAAGCAGACATTTTTTCAATCGCTTCCTGATTGGAAAGCTGGCTGAATTCTCCAGAGTTAATCAGCAGGCTGTCTTTTTCTGTATATGGAAGAACAGGTGATTCCGGTTCGCCCGGAGCCGGCGGTTCGCCGATCCTGCGCGGCAAAATCACAATGCGGATTTCAATGCCATATTTGTGGGCAAAATCATAGTCGCGATCATCGTGCGCCGGAACTGACATGATTGCGCCGGTGCCATAATCCATGAGGATGTAATTGGCAATCCAAATGGGAATCTTCTCATCATTGAACGGATTACAAGCATAGCGTCCTGTAAAAACGCCATGCTTCTCAATCCCGCCTACATCCCCTGCTTCCCTGGCGCGTGCCTGCTCCCGGACTAAATCCTCAACTTTGGAATATAAGCGCGGATCATTGCCGATCAGTTCAGCAACCAAGGGATGCTCCGGAGCAAGCTGCAATGAGGTTGCGCCGTAGATCGTATCAATGCGAGTGGTGAAAACGGTAATTTTGTCGATCGTACCTGTAACGGGCCCATCGATTTTGAAATCCACCAGCGCACCTTCACTGCGTCCGATCCAGTTGCGCTGCATGGTCCGCACTTTTTCCGGCCAGCCCTCAAGCTTGTCCAGCCCAGCCAGCAATTCCTCAGAATAATTTGTGGTGCGGACAAACCACTGCTCCAACTCTCGCTGCTCAACTTGTGTTTCCTCGTGCCGCCAGCAGCAGCCATCTACCACCTGCTCATTGGCAAGCACTGTGGCGCATTCAGGGCACCAGTTCACCTTGCTCTTTTTGCGATAAGCAAGCCCCTTCTCATAAAGCTTTAAGAAAAACCATTGGTTCCATTTGTAGTATTCGGGCAGACAAGTCGTGACTTCGCGCGACCAATCATAAGCAAAGCCCAGGCGCTTCATCTGCGCTTTCATGTGCGCGATGTTGCGGAGCGTCCATTCACGCGGCGGTACGTTGTTTTTGATTGCGGCGTTTTCGGCAGGCAAACCAAATGCGTCCCAACCCATAGGATGAAGCACGTTGTACCCGTTCATCCACATATAGCGGGCCAGCGCATCGCCAATGGCGTAATTGCGCACGTGACCCATATGCAGAGCACCTGAGGGATAAGGCAACATTTCCAGGACGTAATATTTCTTCCGCTTACTGTCATGAGGCTCAGCGGCATAAAGAGCAGGATCAGATTCCCAGCGCGTGTGCCACTTTTCCTCAATACGCTGCGGTTCATAGCGAAGTTCGCGCTGTTCAGGCTGGTTGGCTGTTATGTTGATGGTTTCTGACATTGCTTTAAGTGTACGATTATTTTAAAGGATCGAAAAATTTTGACGTAGAGACGTAGCATTGCTACGTCTCTACCGCACCCGTTTACGGTCCTTGTCTCCAGCGAGAATGTCTCAACTTCTTTTGCTGCCTTGAAATCCGCGTACATCCGCGTCAATCCGCGGTAAGCTTTTCTCCAGATGCCCATTGCCTATCTCACGCTCGAACTTCGCAT
>DASRCD010000343.1:0-8198 GCA_035653315.1 Candidatus Angelobacter sp. | reverse complement strand
GTGGCCATTGCTAATGCCGTGGTTTATAGGTTAACTAGATCAATATTTACATAGTCTTACAGGAAAAACCTACAGTTTTACATGGCAAATGCTTCAGCTTGGATAAGACAAGAACGTTCCCCAATATATGCAATCTTTTTCACTTCAACGGTCATAGCTTGATCTGCCTGGCTCTAAGCTGCTGAAAACACAGCAGCATCATAGGAAATTCAACGGCAGTTCCATTGCACTTAAGTGTAAGCATCGCCAAGGCAGAGCTTTGCCCGGTGAATGGAGCGACTGGTTGCAGGATCAATACCACAAATCAAAACCGGTGACCCACATACTGAGCGTGGATGTGGAGGACTATTTCCAGGTAGAGGCATTTGCCTCAAATGTGCGCCGCGAAAGTTGGGAGCAGTGGCCTTCACGCGTGGTGCCCAACACACAACGGATTCTGGATCTTTTTGATGAATACAACGCAAAGGGCACATTCTTTTTTGTTGGCTGGGTGGCTGAAAAGTTTCCTCATCTGGTGCGGGAAGTTCAAGCGCGCGGGCACGAACTTGCCTGCCACAGTTATTGGCACCGCACTGTGTACAGTCTTACGCCAGAAGAGTTCCGCACAGATACAAAGCAGGCCAAACAAGTTATTGAAGATGTAGCAGGTGTATCCGTGAATGGATACCGGGCGCCAAGCTGGTCGATCACCAAAAACTGCTTATGGGCGCTGGACATTCTGGCCGAAGAAGGATTCACCTACGATTCCAGTATTTATCCCATTCATCATGATCTGTACGGAGTGCCGGGAGCCCAGCGCTTTCCTTATGAATATTCGTGTGGCAATGGACTCAAGCTCCGCGAGTTTCCACCGGCCACGTTGCGTTTTCTCGGAACCAATTTTCCTGTTGCGGGCGGCGGGTATTTGCGAATCTTTCCTTCTCCCTATACTGAGTTGGCATTCCGCTCGTTTGAAAAGAACCATGAGCGGGTTATCGTCTACCTGCATCCGTGGGAGATTGATCCTGAGCAGCCGCGCATTTCCGGGCCGCTGAAGTCGCAGTTCCGGCATTACACAAATTTGAGCGGCATGCAGAAAAACATCAGCACTGTATTACGCAGGCATAAATTTGAACGCTTTTGTGACGTTCTTGCTGCAGAAGCTTCGCCGAGTTCAGCCTCAATTCGCGAAGAGGTAACACCTCTGGAGCAGCCGGCGCAACTTGC
Organism: Candidatus Angelobacter sp.; assembly: GCA_035653315.1. GTDB lineage: Bacteria > Acidobacteriota > Terriglobia > Terriglobales > Acidobacteriaceae > Angelobacter. Next base: position 6,992 of record DASRCD010000343.1, on the reverse strand, counting down.
TATGCATGGGAAGGGAAGTCTCTGATGCAGAGAACAGAGCATAAATCCGTCCTTGCCTACCATGAGATTATGCCGGAATCGAATTACGCATATTGCGTAACCACCAGCGCATTTGCGGAACATCTCAGGCTCATTAATTTATTGGGACAGAGCAATCCATCAGGTTCTCATCCACAAATAACTTTTGATGACGGGGAGCAATCGCAGCTGCACAATGCGCTATCTCTGCTTGCTGAGCATAAAATCTCCGCCACATATTTTGTGACTCCCCGCCTGATTGGCACAGAGGCAAAGTTTCTGGGCTGGGAGCAACTTCGGGAACTGCAGGCTACGGGGCATTCCGTGCAGTCGCACGGCTGGTCACATAAGTTTCTTACATTTTGCAATGAATCCGAACTTGCGCATGAGTTAACCGCATCGAAGCAGGCGCTGGAAGAAAAGCTGGGCAGCTGCGTGGAAGAGATTTCCATTCCCGGTGGGCGCTGGAACAGCCATGTTATTGAAGCGTGCGCTAGTGCAGGCTATAAACGGGTTTATGTGTCTGAGCCGTGGATAAACACGGAAATGTCCGGCGTCCAGCTGATTGGTCGATTCATGGTGCGCCGGACCACCACAATGGCGGAACTTGTGCGCATGATTCAGCAGGACCGCCGCGCACTCTGGATGCTAAAAACGCGTTCCCAGGTCAGGCGCGGCATAGTCGGCCTGGTTGGAGATGGTTTTTATCATCGCATGTGGTGCCGTTTGACTGGTTATAACGATTTTGACTCTGCACGCCGGCAAGAAGGACAAGGCAAGTGAGACGATTGAAGGTTTTACAACTTATCAGCAGCGGCGGCTACTACGGCGCAGAAAATATGCTGCTGAACTTGTCCACGCACCAGCAGAAGACCGGCTGTGAGAATAGCCTGCTGCTTTTTTATAACGTGCACCAGCCCAACATGGAATTTTATGAACGCGCAAGACGCAGCGGATTGAGCGTGCGCATGGTTCACTGTAAGGGCCGCGCTGACTGGCGCGCGGTGCGGCAAATTGAAGAATATGTCCGTGAAGATGCCATTGACCTGCTACATACGCATGGTTATAAGGCCGATATATACGGCTATCTTGCTGCATGGCGCATGGCAAAACCAATTGTCGGCACCTGCCATAATTGGGTGGGCGGCACCACGGCGCTGGGGATCTATAACCATCTTGACCGCATGGTGCTGAAGCACTTTAACGCTGTTGCAGCCGTTTCTGATGTAGTGGCAGACCAGTTACGGACTTGTGGTGTGCCCTCGGAAAAGATCCGGACAATTCCCAATGGAATTGATGCCCATGCTTTTGAGCAATCACCTCCGCATCCCGCCATCGGTCTAAACGGCAATAAGGTAGTTGGCATGGTGGCGCGTCTGGATTTACAAAAAGGCTTTGAGTATCTGCTGCAGGCCGTGCGCGATCTCAGCCGAACAAATGAATTCACGGTAGTCATCGTGGGTGACGGGCCGGATCGCAAAGCAATTGAAAGCATGGTGAAACAGTATGGACTGGAATCCACGGTCATTCTCGCCGGCCAGCAGTCCGACATGCCCAGTGTCTATGCCGCAATCGATATTTTCGTACTGCCCTCTTTGAATGAAGGCCTGCCCATGACTATTCTTGAGGCCATGGCTGCGTCAAAACCCGTAATCGCCACTCGCGTTGGGGCAATTCCTAACGTGGTCCGCGACGGTGAAAATGGTTTGCTGGTGAATCCTAAAGATGCGGGAGGACTGCAAGATGCGCTCGCCCGTCTGCTGAACGATTCGGATCTTTGCCGGCATTTGGGCGAGCAGGGACGATTAAGCGTGAACGCCAACTATACAGCTGAAGCAATGGCGCTGAAATATCGCCAAATGTATGAAGATGTTTTAAATGCCGGCAAGATAAAGGCCGCTGCTCAAGCTCCACAGGCGACAATGAATGCGAGGGGCGCATGAGTCCCATGGAGCAGGTGACGGCCTCGCCAACCCTCGCAGATTCACATCCTGCATCTGTAGTAAGCGTTTCCATTATCATCCCGGCTTTGAATGAAGCCAGAATGATTGGAAAATGCCTGGAGTCAGTGGCGCATCTGGATTTTCCGCATGATCATTTTGAGGTGATTCTTGTTGATAATGGATCAACGGATGACACAGTAAGAATTGCGGAATCATTTGCTGATCGCATCCATCTCAAGGTCCTGCAAAAAAAAGGCGTCCGCATTTCCGCCTTACGCAATCTGGGTGCGCGTGAGGCCCAGGGTGAAATTGTTGCTTTCCTGGATGCAGACTGCCTTGCTCCTCCGAATTGGTTAAACCAGATTCTTGAATTCGCACTGACTGATAACGCCGGCGTGTTGGGAGCCCATTATTTGCTTCCACAGGATTCAACATGGGTGGGCAGGACATGGCATCGTTATCAGGAAGCTCCCAAGTCTGGGGATGTTTCGCATGTGCCCGCGGGCGATTTGATCATGCGCCGCGAAGACTTTCTGAAGCTCAGCGGCTTTGATGAAACCATCCAGACCAATGAAGACTACGAGCTTTGTGAGCGGGTGCGTGCCGCGGGAATGCCGGTACGGGCTTATCCTGAAATTGGCGTTGTGCATTTGGGAACAGCGCAAAGCTTGCGTGTGTTTTTTCGTAAGCAGGCATGGCACGGAACGCATGTAGTAAAAGTTTTTCTGCGCGATGTATTCAAGTCTCACAATCTGAAAGCAGTGCTTTTTGCGTTTTACACCTTGCTGTGCGTAGTGGCGGCAGTCGCAGGAACTGTATGGGCGTTTGCCGGATATGATCCTTGGCTGTTCCCGGTGGCTGGGATTGCGGTATTGTTGTTACCGCCCATAGCGCTTGCCCTAAGACAAATCGCTGCCAGCAGAAGGTGGGCAGATTTCCTTCCACTGACAGCTCTTTATCTAACGTATGGTCTTGCCCGTGCAAAGGCGCTTTTGGCGGTCAAGAATTTTTTCTAGTGCACCACTGCATGCACGTTGCTCGGCGGATTCGGGCGGCTTGTACTGCCGGAAAAGAACTCATAAGCTCCCAGATCAAACGCCGTTCCCTGCGGACGCAACACACCATCCTTATCGACGCTGATGGTTGGCCCTGGATTCGGCACAAACGGATTGCTTGGCACAATCGTCAGTCCCGCATCTTTTGCCGGGCTGGTAGAAGCAATGTGGTAGTCGCCAATGGAGCGATTTACAAACTGAGGATCCGTTGCAAGATTCCCCGCGGTTTGCGCAGGCCCGGCGCCCACACCGAACCAGAGATTATTGCTGCCATTGATTTGCGAGGTAGCGCCATCAATATAGATTTCGCCAGGTAATTGATAGGCCACATTGTTACGCAACCTCATCAGCAGCGTTGCCGGACCACCGCCGACTCCAAAGGCTCCGCGTGAACCGCTGGCATTAGCTGAATTGTTTGCAGCGCAATCAGAAAGCGTGTTGTTGAAAACATCCACCGTGCCGGTCCCTGCAACACCGTTATTGGTAATTCCAGCCACATAGATGCAGGAGAATGCAGCGCCCAGTTGCAACGGGTTTATTAAGCCAACGTGGTAAACCACATTGTTATAAGCTTCCACTACGCCTTTGGAAGGATCAACAGTCGCAAAGTTGATGCCGTTGCAGTTGTCGCCATGAATTAAATTATCGTGGACGTGCAGGTCATATTGGTTAAACCCGGTGGTGTCGCCAGTCCCGCAGGTAGGGCTGCAGAGCGGTGATGAATGGAATTGCAGAGCCCGGCAGGTAAAGTTGTCATGGATATGGTTCCAGCCCACATCAATGTGGTTGGAATCAGTGCTGAAATAAACTGCGTGATAAAACTTTGAAGAAGTGGGATTGATGCCCGCATTATGGACTTCATTCCCGTAAAACTTTGTTTGCGAGCCTTCGCTCATCTCAAAACAACCAACCTGGTCATCAGCGCCGGGACACTGCATTTCATTCCCGATGATTCTCCAACCCGTGCCCCCAAGGTCCATTGCCTGCGTACCGCCAATAATATGCAGCTGTGAAATGACCCAATAATCTTCATTGGCTGAAATATTTGGGGTGCGGATTCCGTAATGCAAGCCTCCGGCAACACCAACGGTCACTGAAGCATTGGGATAAGCGATCAAAGCTTTGGGCGCAGTTGCAGTTCCAGAATTGCTGGCGCCATTATTGTCCATGCTGAGATATGCCGTGAAGTTGTCCTCAGAAGTTTGCGCTACACCGTTTTCGATGTAAGCCGTATCGCCCACGCCAATACTATTCTTGGCTTTAGGGATCGTCTTCCAAGGTGAAGCAAAAGTGCCGGTATTGGCATCATTGCCGGTTGTCGACACAAAAAATATGTTTCCGGTGCGTACAGTAAATGGCAGGCCATTGCTTGTGCCTACCCCGGGAACGTTTACCAGAATGTTTCCGGTACCGGCGGCAGGACCTAATTGAAAGGTGATCTTGCCATCTGACCAGAGCGGATAAGATGCTGCTGCCCCTCCGCCGATCGTTATAGTTGAAGTGCCTTGCGTGGCGCCAAATCCTTTGCCCCAGATGGTGACCCAAACACCATTGTTGCCCTGGCCGCCAGTATTTGGACCGCTTTCCAGGTCAGAGAAGTAGATGCGCGGCGGCGCGGCTTGCGCGCAAACCAGCAAGGTGGAAAAGATCAACGATACGAGTGAAACAGAATTTATAAGCTTGCGCATGAAGAACTCCAAATTTGTGCTTAACAATTTGCGGACAATCGACTAGGGCACCGGGATGGTTACGGCAACTTCAGTTGACGCTGCGCTTTCCGCGCCGCTGTTGTCCACTGCTGTGACGACGTAAAAATATTTCTGGCCTGAAACTGGCGTGGTATCGGTAAAGAGCAATGTGGAGGATGCCAAAAGTGGCGAGATCTTTGAATAAGGACCGCCGCTTGTTCCGCCTCGATACACGTTATAGCCCTGCAACGTTGTTGAGGTGCTTGCTCCCCAGGTAATGTCCACTGAGTGTGCGAGCGGGGCAAGTCCAGTGCCAGAGAGTGGAATAGATAATGTTATGCCGCTGCTGGTTAACGTGAGCGAACCACTCACTGTACCTGCCGTGCCTGGCGTGAAAACAACCGGGACGGTTACGCTCTGTGTGGGGTTCAGCGTAATGGGTGTAGTGATTCCAACGCTGAAACCTGCTCCAGAAATGGTGTCTTTGGTGATGTCAATAGCGGTTGTACCGGTGTTCTTTAACGTGACTGATTGTGTTGTTGTTGTGTTCAGCGCTTGTGATCCAAAGCCGAGACTCGTTGGTGTCGCCGTTAGACTCGTGGAACTAGGAGTCGCAGGCGTTGGAGTTGGGCTTGGTGAGGTTGGTGAATTAGGAGAACTGCCGGCTGTTTTTGCATTGCCGCCGCATCCGGTCATGTTCACCAACGCCACAGTGAAAGCAAAAACTAGATATGCATATCTGGTGGCAGAAAGTTTTTTATGCATCGTAACTCCTCATCTTCACTTCTCATCTTCGGGGGGACGCCAGAGCTGACGGTTAAGCCTGCTTCCGATTGCTCCTCTGTTACTTCATCATTTCGACAATTCAGCCTCAACAAATAAGTGCGTGTGCGTATATCGTTCGACCATGCACTGCGGCATAGATGGTCTATTGACTACCAGCGAACGAACGCCCCCGTGGCAATTACTTGTCGTGCTTCTTAAAGCGGCCAGAAAAAACCAAAGTTCCCCGGAAGAGTTTTTTGTGAGGGTATTTCTATTGTGGTATCTGAGGAGATTGCACGAATAATGCCAGAGGAGCTTTTTGGCAAATGCAAGGGATTTTTAAAAAAGTTGAGTATCCGTGGGAATCAAAGATGTAAATTCTGCCGCTACACGGAAGATAGAAGTGTAATTTCGAGATCGGAGATTTAGCTGAAGTAAAAGAATGCGCAGTGTGAAAGCGATTGCACACTGCGCAAAGAGCGAGAACGGAAGTTGATTATGAAGCGCGTGTTAGTTCCAGGCGGAATATGCTTTGTCCAAAGTAAGAAAGTGCTTTCGGCAGCCTATAAATCCCGGCGTGGCGCAAAAGCTTTCCGCTCAACCAGCGAATGTCTGGACGGCAAAATCCCGAATCCTTTAAGATGTGCGCCCAATCTTCCGGCTGCTGATGTTTGAACCATTCAATATTGGGCGTTATGGGATTTCTTATGCCGCAATCACCAAAAAAGTTGCGCCTGGCCGCATCGATGATGATCAATTTTCCACCCGACTTCATCATGGTGCCGATGTTGCGGAAAATTTTTTGATATTCATGTACAGCTTGTGCTGAATCTTTCAGGTGGATACAGCTCTTTTCGTCCAGGTGGTTGATGGAGGCAATAGATGTAACAAGATCAAAATAATTTCCCGGATGATCGAACTGTTGCACGGTATGGGGCAGGATTCTGGCTTGCGGTAAATCAAGCTGCTGCGCCATGGAGCGGAATGCCTGATGGCATTCGCTTGAATCATAGGCCCCTTCCGCCAGCGGTTCTAAACCAATGGTGTGGCGCGCGCCGTGTGCCGCGGCCCACAGGCACAATATTCCTTTTCCGCAGCCTATCTCCAATAAATTTTTGTCCCGCAAATCTATGTCACGATAAAGCTGGCGCGCAAAGCGGGCAAAATCATAGCCATGGTTCCATAAACCCATTCTTTTGCCCATCAGGCGAATGCGTTCTGCCGGGCTCAGGCTATGATCGGTTGGAAGCACCTGATATGTGGTTGACATTAGCTTTGTACTCCGTGAGGATTTTCCGTGAGTGGGCCCGCTGCCTGTTTGGATGGCTCAGGTCTTAATTTTGCCAGCAAAGCTGCCGGCAAATTGTTTTTGAGCCATTGTTTAAGCTGTTGTTTTTGGTGTTGCCAGATCAGATAAATGCGGCCAAGCAGTGAAGGTCCGGCAAACAACAATGTGAGATATCGGGACTGCCGCGCAGCAAACTTTGCTTTATAAACGTCCGCGCCTCCAAGAAAATCATATT
>DASRCD010000342.1:0-7863 GCA_035653315.1 Candidatus Angelobacter sp. | reverse complement strand
CGCCGCTGTTGCAAATCTCGTCCGATGAGAGAGCGCGTGTGTCGCGTGTGGCGGAACAGTTTTCAGAAGAAGACCTGGCACGCTTTTTGCAAATCATGCTGCGCACTTTTGACGAGCTTGGCTACCGGCAGGAACAGCGATTCCATCTGGAGCTTGGCGTGTTAAAGCTGGTGCATGCGCAACGTATTCTGCCTCTGGAACAGATACTCAGCCAGACTGGTAGCGAACAGCCGAGGACAGCCGAGACAATAAAAGCAGCGACGCCAATGCGTCCGGCTGCGCCCATTTCTGCCGGGGCACCCGCGTTGGGAGCGGCAGCACCGAAGCAGAGTTTTGTCTCACCGTTTGAAGCAGACCGTGCGCGCAAGCGCAGCTTTGATCCGGAGATGTCAACCGCAGCGGCCGCAGCTCCTGCTCCGGTTCCAGAACAACCCACGGCGCAACAGCCGGTGATTCAGAGCCAGAACGGCACAGCTGCAACCACCGTTGCCGTGGCCGAGCCAGAAGGCACAGGTGATCCGGCAACGATTTTGGGGCATGTGATTACTGCGATTGAAAACACTCCAGGCGGCGATAATCTGGCAGCCACGCTATCGGAAGGTTCGGCGATCATTCAAGGAAATGAGTTGATTGTCACCGTGGATAGGCCCGCTTCTGTTCTTCCGTTCATCATCAGCCCGGCGCAAAAGCAAGTTGCCAATGCTGCCGCTTCAGCAATTGCGGGACGGACGTTAAAGCTGACATTGGCGAGCGGAGCTAAAAGCCACACGAATGGCGCAGCTCCCGTTGCGGCTGCTCGTCCGCGCAATGGCGCCAGCGCAAGAAACCGCGCGGCAGATGATCCTATTGTGCAGCGGATGCGGGAAAAATTTGGCGCGGAGATACGAACTGTAATTGATCATCGGGAAAAGAATTAGGAGAAAGTATGGGCGGATTTAATTCACGCCAGTTTCAGGAAATGCTGGAAAACGCGCAGAAACAGGCGCAAGACCTGCAACAGAAAATGAAGCAGACGGTGGTGGAAGCGTCTTCCGGCGGCGGCACTGTTACGGTGAAGATGAACGGACAAAAACAGGTGCTGGAGACCAGGATTGATCCGGAAGCGGTGAAGGCCGGCGATGTGGAGATGCTGCAGGACCTGGTGACTGCCGCCGTGAATGCCGCTGGACAAAAAGTGGATGAAGCCATGCAATCCACTGTGGGCGGGATGCTGGGCGGAATGGGAATCCCGGGACTTTAGAGGAATTTGTGGCCAAGTTTGCCGAGCCAATGGCTCGACTGATTGACGAATTAAAAAAACTTCCCGGTGTGGGCAGCAAGAGCGCGCAGCGCATGGCCTTTCATATTCTGCGGGCCAGCGGGGAAGATGCAGAGGCTCTTGCCGGGGCAATCCGCAACCTTAAAGAAAAACTTCATCTTTGCTCCGTTTGCAGCAACATAACAGATGTTGATCCCTGCAGCTATTGTTCCAGCCCCACCCGCAACCAGCGCCTGGTTTGCGTGGTGGAAGAGCCCACTAACATTGCTTCCATCGAAAAAGCGCATTTTTATAATGGTGTGTATCACGTGCTGCATGGGGCCCTCTCTCCACTCAATGGGATTGGTCCAGAGCAGTTGCGAATCCCTTCACTGATGAAACGGATTGAGAGCGGTAGCCTGGATGAAGTTATCATCGCCACGAATCCAACGATTGAAGGTGAAGCGACGGCGGTCCACCTCACGGGCTTGCTGAAGCGACCGGGAGTAAAGATTACGCGCATTGCAACAGGTATCCCTGCCGGAAGCGACATTGAATACGCCGATGAAGTGACAATGCTAAAGGCGATGGAAGGCAGAAGAGAACTTTAAGAATCGGGTGATCGCACGTGATCGCCGCAATGCGCGTAATCGGAATTTATCTTTATATCTAATTCATCCTTTATCTAAAGGGCATTGTTGCAGGGTTGACACTCAATCCTGTACTGCTAGACTGGCATTCATGGAAGTTCATTTATCCCCGGAAAAAGAAGCGTTATTACGCCAATTGGCTGATCGCATGGGACAGGACACATCTCAGGTGATTCAAGAGGCTGTAGACCGTTTGCTGGACCATGAGACTTGGTTTAGCAGCGAAGTTGAAAAAGGCCAATTACAAGCCGCTGAAGGCAAACTGATTGAGCATGACGAAGTTGTGAAAAGAGTAGAGAAGCGACTGAAAGAAAGACAGCCAAAATCCTGATGCGGGTTCTTTGGACGTATGCCGCTGCCACTGACCTTGAAGAAATCTCGGATTATCTCCTGGAGCAAAATCCAGAAATTGCGATCAACATGGTCCGGCGAATTTATCAAGCGACAGCAGAATTGAAGCAGTTTCCCAAGCGTGGCCGCCCAGGCCGCAAAGAAGGTACGCGAGAGTTAATCTTAGTGGCCTTACCTTATCTGGTTGTCTATGAGGTCAGCGATCAAAGTATCCGTGTTCTCAGAATCCTGCACGGAGCCCGCCGCTGGCCTGAATAACTTGTAATCGCTTAATTTCTAAGTTTGGCCAATAAATCCTGCGGGTGTACAGGCTTAGCCAGGATTTCAAATTCATGGCCCTGGGCACGGGCTTTCTCCAGCAGGTCGGCAGTTGCGGCCTGGCCTGAAAACAAGAGAATTTTGCAACTGGGAAGAATCTGGCGGATGCGGATAGCGGCTTCAATGCCGTTCATGTCCGGCATGATCACGTCGCTAATGATGAGATCGGGCTTGATATCACGAGCGCGGTCCACGGCCGCGGTTCCTGTATAGACTGCTGAGGCATCAAAGCCGTTCTGGTTCAGAATGATTGCAAGAGTGTCGGCGATAACGCGCTCGTCGTCCACAACCAGAACACGGGGTTTAATAGGCTGGCCGTTCATTGATGTCAAAATGAAGCTCCTCAGCAAAAAGTCCGAAGAACGATTATAACGCGACACACTGCAAATAACAGAGATGCTGGATTCAGTAAAAAAGTTGAGCCAACCTAACGGGTGATTTTCGGCCTCTCACCCAAGTAGACCTCCGGGAGCCACATTAATGCGCAGGGCCGCAATACTGACTTTGTTTGGGCTGCTGATCGCCGGAAGCGGCATTGGCCAAACAGACACAGGCAACACTTCAAATAATCCACAGCAACAAGAGACAACGACGCAAAACCCGACTACGCCATCTACCGCCATAGCCCCGATCTCACCGGGAGCAGAGGTCCATGCCACCCTGGATACACCACTTTCGACCAGAACATCCCGCCCCGGAGACCGCTTTACCGCAAGCATTACCGATCCGGTGAGCGCGAGCGATGGCACAGTGGTGATCCCCTATGGATCAAGGATGGAAGGCGAGGTGGCTGAAGCAGAAGAGGGAAAAACGGCGGCTGCTTTTCGTGGCAAAGGCAAATTGAATTTGCGCTTCCGCGATATCGTTCTACCGAACGGCCAAACACTACCTGTAAACGCGACGCTGATTTCCGTAAACGATACAGGCAGGAACCTAAAGAAAGCTATTGCTGAAGAGCCGGAAAGTAAGGGAATTACAAGAAATACTGACAGGAATGCGGGAATGAGTGCGGCCGGGCCGGTGTTTGGCGGCCCGCTTAAGGGATTGGCGATTGGTACCTTGGCCGGTGGTGGTTTTGTATTGTCGACTAAAGGCAAGGAAGTAAACTTGCCCGCACAGACCGGCATGGTGATCCGGCTGGACCAGGCAGTGAGTTCGAATGCGAGCCGCTAACGACCGAAATGGGAGAGAGCCTTTGGTAAGGTATTGCTCAATTGTTAAATGTCGCGTGTTTACTTCTGTTATTTATTCTTATTGCCACTCCCGCTAGCTTAATCACAGCCAAGGTTGCATCCGCAATGATCGAGAGATCTTTCGGCCTTTTAGCCAGGCTCTCAAATCTGGATAATTGAATGCGAATATCTTCTCGCGTCGAAACAGAGCTTATATTTGGACGGGGCCGACTAAACGGCGTTTCCGCCGCAGAGGCCTGGCTGATAATTATGGACGTGTGATCAGCATTTTTTAAAGCCTGTACCAGGGAATGCTCACGTTCCGGATCATTGCTATTCCAGTTAATTACGTTAATATTCGCTAATCGAAAGAGAGCGACAAGCATTCCAGCTTCCTGGGATTCAAATCCGATAAGATGAATGGTCCCTGTATCCCCGCCTTCACACAAATATGCTGGAAATGTGCTGGAAAGTGATCTAATCGCGAGCCGATATGGTTCCAATGTAACACCGTAAGCTGCCGGTGCTAACGATTCATAGCGTTTCGGCACTTGCTTGGTAGTTTGTCGAAATCTGTATCCAGCCGCGCGGAGGATGAGTCTCACTTCCAATCGGTGGGCAATAACAGGTAATAAATATAATCCGCCAGCAGTCAGGATGATGATCGTAAACCCTTCATTAACGTTCCCAACAAGACGCAGCAATGGCACCAGGATAAGTAACGCTGCAGCGCTCAGACCAATTGTTCCGAAGTAGAATTTTCCCGCCTTCCACCATTCGGATTGAAACTTAACCCAATATTGATTCATTCGGAACCACTCCCCGTTAACGCTTTGAAAACTTTAACCAGGCAAACAGCCCCAAATTCCACCAAAATTAAGAGATCAATCGCGTCTAAAAGAGTTGTTGCTTTAATTGGATAGATATCTTCAAAGAAGACCGGAGAAGATGCAAATAAATGAGATATGGTTTTTTTGATTAACCAAATGCTGAGAAGAGCACAAATAACCTGCGCGGTATGCGCCGTAAGCTCAACCATACATTTGAAAGAGCCTTTGATAGCACCAGCTTCTTTTGGCGCAACAGCTGGCACTAAGCTTGCGTTTCTGTTGTCAGTAAGATCGGCCACAGAAGTTCCTGTACTACTTTCAATACAAGTAAGGGCCTAAGGGGGATGCGCGAAATTGTACCCCAAATCGGGGCAGAACAAAATGATATTTTTGTAGAGACTAACTGCAGGATGGAGCTATTATCTCGCAGCCCTGCGGGCTTTTTTGCGCTTTAATCTGGCTTCCATACGGCGCTTCTTACGCTGACGCAGAATCCTTTTCTGCCGGACGACTTCTTCTTTGGAAAACATTGTTTTGCGGCAGCCTTTCATACCGCAATAGCAGGTGGCATCTTCGCCGGGCTCGCCATCATAAAGGTTGTAGTCGTAGGTAAGCTCTTCATTGGCTTCAATGTCGCGCAGCGCAATGATCCAGATGCGATCATCAATCTGGTCTGTCTCGCAATTCGGATCGCAGGTGTGATTGACGAATGCGGCGATGCCAAACCCATCGATGATGGTCTTGCCATCATCCATGCCGAATAAATAGGTGACCTCAGTGTCCGCGTACATGCCTTCACATTCTTTTACGGTGAGGCGGGGGCCGGTGTATTCAAGGATGCGGGCGCCCTTTTTGATGGGGGCCGTTGTGTATACGCCAGCGCCATGCAGGGAAGAAGATTTGACAATCACGCTCATGGAAACTTTTGAAAACTCCTGTGGAGTATAGGAGATTACTGTAGCAGATTAATAAGAATGCTTGATGCCGACTTTGAGCCAACCGGCACTGTCAGAATCCAGCAGCTTTCTCTTCGCGGTGCTTCTTCGAATTCGTTAAAGCTATTTTTCTTTTGATTGGCGCTGCACGGCGCGCTGGAGGGTCTTGTCCAGAGCGGCTTTGGCTGTCTGGTAATCATCCGCGTTTATTTTATTTTGCAGCCGGTCAGCTTCCAGTTGGAACACTTCTTCTTTGAGCGCGTCCAGCAGATTGCCGGAGCGGCCCTGCGACTTTTGTTGCGGGCCTTGAGCCAGAACGGTCTTTTGATTGGCCGTATAGACATAGACTGCGCCGGCGCCAAGGAAAAGGGTAAGAACGCCGAGGAACAGGAACTGCCCGGTGCGTGCGCCAAGAAATCCGCTGCCCTGGCCCATATTCATGGGATCGGGGCTGTCATTGGGAACGCCGAGACCGCCGCCGGGTCTGGAGGGATCGCCATTTCCTTGAGCGCCACCCTGAGGAGCGGAAGATGCCTCTTCGCGCGGCATCTCGCCGCGTCCGGCAATTTCAAAAGCTGCTTTCTGCTGCTTGCTGACGTTTTTGGCAATAAAGAAATTTACGTTCTTGAATTGCGGGTTAGCCTTGTTTTGATAGATGGAGTTGTCCGTCGCCGAAAATTTGATGGAATCAGGCGCCGCCACCAGAAGAGTTTCCGTGGGCAAATCTGATTTGGGATCAAATTTCAGCGTGCCGGAATATGGAACCGTGTAAAGAATATGGAACATGGTTTGGCCGGGGCGGATGGGGAACACAAAGGCATATTTGTTTTTGTCCGTTCCGCTTGGAACCACCGTGGCCTTTAACTGCGTTTTGCCGGTTTGCACGCTCGATTCGGCAATGGTTGCGCCTTCCGGCAGGTAGAACTCAAACGTATGCTGTCCGGTAAGCGTGGTGGGCGGCATGGATTGATTGAGTACGGTGTAAAACTCCTCCCCGTTTAAGGTGCTGCCGTCTTCGTTAGTTTGCAGCGCAATGGCGTGCTCAGCAAGCGTGATCTGTTTTACGTTGCTGGAGGAATCAAAAACGCGTACAGCAACAATGCCGCTGCCAGGCATGGCAACTTGCGTGTATGTAACGCCCTGATGCTGCACCCAGATTACATATGGATTCTGGCTTGCAGGCACATCAAATGAGAATTCGCCCCTGGCGTTGGTCTTGATCTTGGCGACATCTTCCATACCATTGCCAATCCGCTTCAGCGTGACTTCATCGCCCACGGAGGGTTTGTTGGTGGTGCTGTTGCGGACAACGCCGCGCACCGGATCAGCTGAGGCAATGATTGAACAGAGGAAAAGAAGAGCAATAAGGGCAGCGTGCTTCAAATGAAAGAACTCCTTCAGGCTTTTGCCGATTCCAGCGTCTCAATTTCGGCAAGAAGGCGAGCGGCTTCAGCCTCCATGCTGATGCGCATGGCGTCATAATCAGCCTGGGTAAACTTGCCGGACTTGAATTCAAAATTCAGGTCGCGAAGATTTTCGTAAACAACTTCCTTGCGTTCGTAGAGGTAAGCGACGCGGGTTTTGACGGCACCGGTCTCGGTGTCGCGACTGGGAAGAAAAACATAGACCAGAACGCCCGAGGCAAACAGGCAGCAGAACATTTTGACCGCAAATTCCAGGGTTGCAGGACTCATAATTCTGTTTCCTGACGTGCGCGTAAGCGCATGGCTTCCAGCGCCGGATCAAGGTGAATATCGGCTGCCGCCACTGGGGCCGTGCGGAGCCGCCAGCTACGCACCAAAATAAGAACAAGCAAAAGCCCCAAGACCAGGCCAGCGCCGGGGAGAATCCAGGCAAGCAGTTCAAAGCCGTGGGTGGATGGCTCAACAACAGCAGTCACACCCCAATTACTGCGGAACCAATCAAGGACCTGCTGGTCAGTTTTGTTGCTTTGCACATTGGCCCGAAGCTGGTGAATCATGGCATCAGAGTTGGGACAGCCTACGTGGTTGCACTTTAAGAGCATTTGCGCGCAACTGCAGGTACACATGATTTTGCTGCCAAGATTTTGATAGCGGGCTTCCTGCGTGTCCGCGCCCATTAAGAGCAGGACCATGCAGGGAAGAAGCAGCAATTTGGCGATCTGTTTTAATTTCATTTGCCCACTCCTGCCGGCTGCATGCCTTGTTTTTCCATGGCTGCCACCGTGACCGCTTTCGGCACTTGAGCGGTGACAGGAGCAGCGTTAGGCACCAGGGCCAATCCTGTTCCAAAGATGATGACCAGCACGCCAATCCATACCCAGGAAACCAGCGGGTTCACAAAGGCCTTGATGATCGGGTGGCCGGTGGAAGGATTTTGTCCTTCATA
>DASRCD010000341.1:0-8951 GCA_035653315.1 Candidatus Angelobacter sp. | reverse complement strand
CGGTAAAGGAGCAGTACCGATGTTTTTTGAGCAGTTTTACCTGGGATGCCTGGCCCATGCTTCTTACATGTTAGGCTCTGAAGGCGAGGCGGCGGTCGTTGATCCGCAGCGCGATGTGGATATATACCTGAACACCGCGCAAAAGCATGGCCTGAAGATTACTCATATTTTTGAAACTCATCTGCACGCCGACTTTGTTTCCGGACACATTGAGCTGGCAGCCCGTACCGGCGCCACCATTCACATCGGCGCAAAAGCAGAAGCTACGTTCCAGCATGCAGCCATGCAGGACGGATCAGAGGTGCGGATCGGCAAACTGTGTATTACTGCCATGGAGACTCCCGGCCATACTCCGGAAGGAATCTGCCTTGTCATTACAGATGAAGAAAAATCTTTCAAGCCCTGGGCCGTACTGACCGGCGACACATTATTCATCGGCGACGTGGGCCGCCCCGATCTTTCTAAAAATCATACGCCGCAACAATTGGCAGGCATGTTGTATGACAGTCTTCATCATAAGCTGTTCAAGCTTGAGGATGATGTGCTGGTCTATCCTGCGCATGGCGCTGGTTCTCTCTGCGGACGAAATATGCGGGCGGAACGGTCTTCCACCATCGGCACAGAACGGCTTACAAACCATGCTCTGCAAGTTAAATCGCGAGACGAATTCATCCGCCAACTCACAGAAAACCTGCCCTCGCGCCCGGAATACTTTCTTCAAGACGCGCAGATCAACCGCACTGGTGCGCCCGCATTATCAGATCTGCCGGAACTCGCACCATTGTCTCCGCAGCAGGTAAAAGGCTTTTTAGAACAGGAAATATTCCTGCTCGATGTGCGACCAAATCCCGATTTTGCCACCGAACATATACCCGGTTCCATCAACATTGCTCTCTCAGGGCAGTTTGCCTCCTGGGCGGGTTCTATTCTCGGCGCACATGCGCGTCCGGTGCTGATTGCGGACACTCCAGAGCAATATGAAGAAGCACGGCTTCGGCTGGCGCGTGTAGGCATTGAAAATCCGCATGGCTACTTAGAAGGCGGAATTGCGGCATGGAAGCAGGCCGGCTTTCCACTTAAGCAGCTTTCGCAGATAACGGCGGAGCAGTTGCATAAGCTCATGAGCGGCCATGCTCCGCTACAGGTGCTCGATGTCCGTCGTGAAGGCGAATGGCAGGCAGGCCATATTGAAGGAGCCGCGTGGTGGCCGCTCGATCATTTCAAGGTATCCGCGCCGGAGATTGATCCGGCAATTCCTCTGGCAGTTCATTGCCAGGGCGGATATCGCAGCATGATCGCATGCAGCCTGCTGGAACGTGCCGGAGTCAGGAATTTAATCAATGTAACCGGGGGCTTCGATGCCTGGCGCAAGGCAAAGCTGCCGGTGGCAGTGGCGCATAAAGCAACACAAACTGCCTAAGCACATAACCTTGACTGCTGTTGTCCGTCCAACACATAAGTACTGGCTTCCTGTAAACTAACGCAGTTAAAACGAGGTCACTGAATGCGATTCCGTCTGTTCACGGCACTTCTTTTTTCAGCTCTCTTTTTCACACATAGCTCATTTGCGCAGCAACAACCCGCGGAGAAGCCGGGCATTGCCAATCCGGTGGCCGTGATTGACGACAAGCCAATCACTGCGCTGCCTTACACACCGAGCCTGGATATTCCTTCCATGGATAAAACTGCCAATCCATGTGTGGATTTTTATCAGTACACATGCGGCGGTTGGATGAAGAACAACCCCATCCCTGCCGACCAGGCAGCCTGGAGTGTTTACGGGAAGCTCACGGTTGATAACCAGCGTTTTCTTTGGGGAATTCTGGACGATGTATCCAGGAAAACCACGGGACGCACCCCTGCACAGCAGAAAATCGGAGACTATTACGCTTCCTGCATGGATGAGGCGGCGGTAGAGAAGCTTGGCGCAACGCCGCTTAAGCCCGCACTGGCTGAAATTGCCGCGCTCAAGACGAAAAAAGACTTGGCAACGCTCCTGGCGCATGAACACCTTATTACCGCCACCAGCGGCCTGCTTTTTAACTTTGGCTCAGACCAGGACTTTGCGGATTCATCGCAGGTTATTGCTTTTGCCGTCGCTGGCGGCCTGGGCTTGCCTGATCGTGATTACTACACCAAGGAAGATGCCAAGTCAGAAGACATCCGCAAGAAATATGTGCAGCACATTCAGAACATGCTGCGCCTGCTGGGCGATTCACCGGATGTAGCCAGAAATGAGGCCGCAACCATTATGCGGATTGAGACCGCACTGGCCAAGGCCTCGCTTACCCGCGTGGAACAACGCGACCCACACAATCTCTTTCATAAGATGGACCGCAAGCAGCTTCAGGCGCTTACGCCGAGCTTTGATTTTGATACTTATTTGAAAGCCGGCGGCATTGGCCAGGTAAACACCTTCAATGTAACTGAACCTAAATTTTTTCAGGAAGTGGAACACCAGCTACAAAGCAATAGCCTTGACGATTTGAAAACTTACCTACGCTGGCACATTGTGAGCGCGGAAGCGCCCTATCTTTCTTCCAATTTTGTAAAAGAAAATTTTGATTTCTTTAGCCATACTCTGCATGGCGTGGAACAACTGCCCGCCCGCTGGAAGAAATGCGTTCGCCTGGTAGATGCCCAATTGGGTGAAGCGCTGGGACAGGAATTTGTGAATCGCGCCTTCAGCCAGGACATGAAACGCCGCACTTTGGAAATGACTAATCAGATCGAACAGGCGATGCAGGAAGATATTGAGCAGCTTACATGGATGGGTCCGGAAACCAAGAAACAGGCGCTTGAGAAACTACATGCCGTGGTGAATAAGATCGGCTATCCCGATAGATGGCGCGACTACAGTTCCATGGAGGTCCGCCGTGGTGACTTTCTGGGCAACGTACAACGTGGTACGGAATTTGAGGCGAAACGGCAGCTGGCCAAGATCGGCAAGCCACTGGACCGCGGTGAGTGGGGCATGACGCCACCTACGGTAAACGCCTATTACAATCCGCAGATGAATGACATCAACTTCCCTGCCGGCGTACTCCAACCGCCGCTCTTTGATCCCAAAATGGACGATGCTCCCAATTATGGCAATACTGGCGGCACCATTGGCCACGAACTTACACATGGATTTGACGACCAGGGCCGCCAGTTTGACGCCAAGGGCAATCTGCGTGACTGGTGGACCAAGGAAGACGGAGCAGCCTTTGAAAAGCGCGCGCAATGCATTGTTGACCAGTACGCGCAGTACACAATTGTGGATGACATAAAAATCAATAGCAAATTGACTGAAGGTGAAGACGTGGCCGATCTCGGTGGCCTCATTCTGGCGTATATCGCATGGAAGATGCAGACCAAGGGGCAGCAACTGGAGAACCGCGACGGCTTCACCCCAGACCAGCGTTTCTTTATAGGCTATGCGCAGTGGGCCTGCGAAAATGAGCGCCCGGAGAATCTACGCGCCAATGCCATCACCAATGAACATTCTCCGGGAAGGTACCGCGTGAATGGGCTTGTGGTGAATATGCCCGAATTTCAGCAGGCGTTCAGTTGCAAAGCTGGTCAGCCCATGGTGCGCGAAAACCGCTGCCGCGTGTGGTAGCCCAACCGCAAATTCGTCCTGGGGCCGTGCTGCTGGAAGTTTGCCTGGATTCTGTGGAATCGGCGCTGGCCGCGGAACGCGGCGGAGCGGACCGCGTTGAACTTTGCGCCGGGCTGCCGGAAGGCGGCACCACGCCCAGCGCCGGAATGATTGCGGCTGTACGCAAAAAGATTGGGATTGGCTTGCAGGTCATGATCCGTCCACGTGGCGGCGATTTCTGCTATAGCGTGGACGAATTCAGCATCATGCAACGTGACATCCTGATTGCAAAGCAACTTGGCGCGACCGGAGTTGTGTTCGGCATCCTGAATACTGACGGCAACATAGACAAAGAGCGAATGCGGCAACTGGTGGAGCTGTCACATCCATTGAAAGTCACTTGCCATCGCGCTTTTGATATGACACGGGATTTTGGGGAGGCGCTGGAAGACCTGGTGGAAATAGGCGTTGATCGTGTTCTGACTTCCGGCGGTAAAAAGAGCGCCGTGGATGCCATGCCTACGCTAAAGCAACTGGTGCAGCAGTCCCACGGTCGCATTTCTGTAATGGCATGCGGAGAGCTGTCCATTGCCAATGTAAAAGCGGTGATCTCTTACACGAACGTGCGAGAAGTACATGCCGGACTCGGAACAGCCGTGACCAGCGCGATGAAGTTCCGCAACCAGAAGATAGCAATGGGCACGCTGGCAGAAAGCGAATACCAGCACATGGTGGTTACAGAGAGCAGCGTGCGCGAGCTGCGTGCCGCAGTTGATAGCGCTGTTCCGCATTAAATTTACTTGTAGTAACCTTCTATTGTTTTCCCGACTGTCTTTCAATCTGTTTCAGAATGCGCCGGACTGTCGATGCATCTGCCCCATCAGGACCGAGCGCCAGATACTCGCGAAGCTGTTGGGCTTCAGCATCGCGGTCCTTTTTCTGCTCATAGACTTTCGCCAGCAGCCAATGCAGCTCTGATTTCTCTTTTTTACTGCTGTCTTGCAAAGCCAGCAATCCACTGTGCTCGGCTTCGGGCCATTGCTTCAGATAAAAGTATGCCAGTGTGTTGTAATAATAGGCCCCAGGGGCTCGCACCGGATGCATTCCAAGCGCATGGTTCGTAAGCTCCGCCACCTTGTTCCAGTCGTCCTGGCGTGCCGCAAGATCAGCCAGACAAAGATAACTGGGTAAATAGTTCGGATCAGCATCGCGTGCCAGGGCGCAGGAATTTTCGGCCTGCTTAAAATTTCCCTGCTCTTTGCTGGTTTCCCCCAGGAGCACCCACGCAGCCGCATATTTTGGATAATCTCCCACAATCCTGTCGAGGCGCTGCTTCGCTTCTTTCAGATTTTTCTTTTGAATCGCTTCACAACTGCTAGTGAACTGCTCCTTCGCCTGCGAAGAAATTTCCATTCCGGTTACGCTTACAGTGCTGCTCTGGATAGGGCTCAGGGGCCAACTGAAACAAGACGGCAATTCATTTTTCACGATCGGATGATTGTCCCCGGAAAGAAATACAACATTACTGTCAAATTCGCCTTCGGTAGAGGTGGGCTTGTAATTTGGGTTGTAGCTAGCTGTTGGCGACAACGATGTGGTTGAGTGCGGTCCGCCGCTGCTTTTTCCTCCTCCCGATTTCTGGCCAAGGGCGGGGATGAAAAGCAGGAATCCCAAAAAGGAAATCAGCAAAGAGTGGACTAAAGAAGTTTGCCGCATGCCCCGACTCCTGCCGGCAATTTTAGCATTGGAAATGTGGGTTACGATCCCATCACGATCAAAAACAATGCTTATACCTGTGGCGCTTTTGCAGGCGGCTGCAAACCAAGATATTTCATCACTATCTGCAGGTCCTTCCACGCTTCTTTTTTCTGGCGCGGATCACGCAACAGATACGCCGGATGATAGGTCACCAGCAGGCGCGATCCTTTAAAGTCATACCAGCGCCCCCGCAGGTTCGCCATCGAGTCATTCATGGCCAGAAGATTTTTTGCCGCCACGGCACCCAGCGCCACAATCGCTTTCGGCTGAATAATTTCAATCTGCCGCATCAAAAAAGGTGAGCACGTATCGCATTCGTCTTTTTCCGGCGTGCGGTTCTGCGGCGGACGGCATTTTACGACGTTTGCAATGTAAACATCTTCGCGCTTTAACCCCATGGCAGAAATCATATTATTCAGGAGCTGTCCCGCGCGCCCGACAAACGGCTCACCCTGGGCATCTTCATCGGCGCCCGGCCCTTCACCCACAAACATTAGTTCGGCATTAACGTTACCCACGCCGAACACCATGTTGGTTCGTCCTTTATGCAAGCGGCAGCGGGTGCAATCGCCAATGTCTTCGCGAATCAGATTCAGCGCCGCAGGTTTGTCCTGAATGATTGGCAATGGCGACTCAAACAATGATGGGCCGCTTGCAGGTTTGACCACGGTAATGTCCTCAGGCTCGGATTTGGGCATTAAAACAGCAGCTTCCATTCCAGGCTCGACTGGCCGCCGATAAAAATCATAAATGCCCATTTCGCGGTAATAATTCACGCGTGAAGCAAGCTGTTTCTTTATTTCAGGATCAAGTGGTTTGGGCATGAAAGACCAGTTTATCGTAAACCAAACTGTTCAATGTAAATTCGTCCAAATCATTTTTTCAGGAGATGCACCTTGAGCACCCACAGCCCAGATTCACCCTGTACCGCGCTGCAAAGTAAATCTTGTCCCAGAACATCGCAATCATTGACCATGCGAGGAATGACAAATTTCTTCCAATGCTGGCCACCATCCTCTGTATAGAGCAAATTATTTTGGTCCCGATTCGCAAAATTCATCTGCACATATCCGTTCGCGCCCGGCGCCAGCTCAGGGACTGCGTTGCTTGTATCTACGGAATTAAAGGCAAACCCAATTCTGGAATTGATAAAACGGACCTGTGACAGCCATTTTTTCCTTCCTTGAAACGTTCCGTCACCATCGGCTTCCCAGGTTTTACCGCCATCTTCGGTTTTGAACAGGCGCGTGCCATCATTGTTAAAAGCCCAGGAAATCACCCAGCCTTGATGATCATCAAGAAAGAAAATATCCTGCACATCCGCTGTATCAGGTCCGGCATCAACTTTTGCGGCGTCCCAATGCACACCACCATCCACCGTTCGTAGAACCCATGCTTCTCCCTCATTCATTCCTGCAATCCATCCGGTCTGCGGATTCAGGAAAAATGCATTATTCACATACTTGATTTCCGGCAACGGAGACTCTGCCCAGTTGTGGCCGCCATTTGTTGTGTGAAAAAAGCATTGTTTCTCCGCTTTACATGGGCCATGCCCGTAACCTTCTCGTTCATTGAAAAACTTGATGAGCTGAATACCGGTACCCTGAGTTTTCCAATGAGTTCCGCCATCAACAGTATGTTTTGCTACATATTCTGCATCTGAATCCATGTAAGAGATCCAGCCCACTTTAGGATTCAAGAATGTGAACGATGGCTCAATGGCGTGCACACGGCTTACTGACAATTCCTTCCACGTCCGGCCTGCGTCTACCGTATGGACAATTACATAATCTCCTGCCCCTTGACCGTGATAGTTCCATAAGAAGCCAATGCCCCAAGCTTCTGTCTTGCTCACAAATTTAACTTTTGATAACTGATGGACAATGGGACAGCGCTCACATTTACCTTGAATCCATGTAAGAGTAAAAGGCTGAATTTTAGAACTTGGCTCTTGGAACAGAATTGAAAAACTGGATAAAAATAGCAGTAGCCCAAACAGAGTGGCTCTTATTAAAAGACTCAACATGAAGAAGATTAAAAGTTCCCAAAAGTTAGCGGTCCGATTGTACTGCTCTCTTCTCTGCTTTCAACTTCACCACCGCATCCAGCACACGGTGCGCTACTTCCCATTTGCTGGTTTCCGGAACCGCTTCTGTCGCTGCCTGAGTCAGGATCGTTACCGCATTGCGCTCTGAATCAAAGCCAATCCCCGGTTGCGAAACATCATTCAGCACAATTGCATCCAGAGATTTGCTTTCCAGCTTCTTGCGCGCATTTGCCAGCGTATCATTGGTTTCGGCAGCAAAGCCGATCACAATGCGGCTGCCCTTTTTTGCGCCGATCTCCGCCAGGATATCCGCTGTTGGCTCCAGTTCCAATGTCATGGGACCTTTGCGTTTGATCTTCTCGCCAGCCACAGCCCGGACGGTAAAATCAGCCACCGCTGCGGCCTTCACGATGATTGTTGCCCTGTCCAGCGAGGCATTCACGGCTTCACGCATCTGTGCCGCTGTTTGCACCTGGATTACCTTAGCCGATGATGGAGGCTTTAATGCTGTTGGTCCGCTCACTAATATCACTTTTGCACCCCGACGCAGCGCTGCTTCCGCCAGCGCATATCCCATTTTTCCGCTTGAGCGGTTGCCGATATAACGCACAGGATCAATTGGTTCGCGGGTGGGGCCTGCAGTAACCAGGACAGTCTCACCAGTGAGGTCCTGCTCTGCATGCAAGACTTTTAAAACCGCTTTTACAATCGTCTCATTCGCCGCCAGCCGGCCTGCTCCCACTATGCCGCAAGCCAGATATCCGCTGTCCGGTTCCACAATGCTTATGCCGCGCGCCTTTAGAGTCTGGATATTGGTTTGTGTGGCAGCATTCTCCCACATGTTCACGTTCATTGCCGGAGCCACAACCACCGGCGCTGTCGTAGCCAGGAACAATGTTGTCAGGAAATCATTGGCTTCGCCGTGGGCAAATTTCGCAATCACATCCGCCGTGGCCGGAGCAATCACTAAAGCGTCAATCGACTGGGCTACCGCAATGTGCTCCACCGCCGAATCAATATTCGGCTCCTGGGCACCGGCGCCAAAAAGATCGGTAATTACCTTTTCGCCGCTAAGAGCAGCAAAAGTAAGCGGACGCACAAACTCCTGCGCCGCTCGCGTCATCACCACCTGCACGCGAATGTCTTTGTCCTGAAGCAGACGCACCAGTTCAGCCGCTTTATACGCGGCAATTCCACCGGTAACGCCCAGAGCAATCTTCATATGTAAATTGTAATCCGAATGCAAATCGGGATCATAGTGACAGGCGTGGAACATCCGCGCGGGGCCTACTCTCGGCGCGTTTCCGACCATCTCCTCTCACTTAAAATGTCAAAATATATTTCACCGCTGCGATTCGGCGCTTTGTGAACGGCTTACCTCATCAAACGATCCCAGCACGCCTTTGATCTCCTCTTCCATGCTGGCTTTCAAGCACTTCTGTGCTGTTTGCAGATACCGTTTTTCGTCCGCTGAATGTATCTCTCCACCGCGCCTGATCCGCTCGCCCATTACAATCGCCTGCAAACGGTCCACCGACTGCTCCAGCCGGTCATTGATCAATA
>DASRCD010000340.1:0-2881 GCA_035653315.1 Candidatus Angelobacter sp. | reverse complement strand
TCTGCCTGTCCCGCCCAAGAAGAGCACCAGCAGCAGCAACACAAATGTTTTTGATCTTGCCATTCGCGAGCTGCGGCTGGACCGCGGCGAGGTTTATTACAACGATCAAAAAACACCGCTGGACGCCGAATTGCACAACCTGATGTTGAATGCAAATTATGAGACCAACCTCAACAAATATTCCGGGGTGCTTGGCTACAACAATGGAAGAATTGTGTACGGAAAATATGCGCCGGTAGAACACAACCTGCAGGCCAATTTTTCTGTTACGCCGCAGACCTTCTCTCTGGACAAACTTGCATTGGCTACGGGAAATTCAAGCATTCAACTGAATGCTCATGTGGACAACTATAGTTCAGGGCAGATGCAGGCAAACGGCAGCTATGATGCTGTGCTGGTGGCCGGCGATTTCCAGAGGATTCTCAAAGACCCCACGCTGCCAACAGGCACAATTCGCCTTACAGGACAAATGGCTTACACGGCGGACCCGAACAAGCCCATGCTGGAAACCGTCTCAGTGAATGGCAACATCAGCAGCGCTGGGCTGGCAATGAAAACGCCAAGCTTGCAGGCAGAGGTCCGCGATATCTTTGCGAATTACAAACTAACGAATGGAAATGCTGAAGTAGAAAACATTCGCGCGCGGATATTGGGCGGTACTCTCAACGGCAAGCTGGTTGTGCGCGATATAACCGGCGCGCAGCAGGGCCGCCTGGACGCCACGGTAAAAGATATTTCTCTGGACCAGGCACAAACCGCGACCAAGACCACTTCCCTGCGCCAGGCGCATTTAAGCGGTCGAGTAAACGCGAATATGGAAGCCCACTGGGCCAAGAGCATAGATAATCTGCTGGCACACAGTGACGCCACAATCCAGGCGAGCGTGGGACAAGGTCCGGCTACCCCGATCAACGGTGTGATCCATGCCGATTATGCAAACGCGCAAAAACAAATTGCATTGACGCAAAGTTACATCCGTACGCCACAAACCACTATCAACCTGAATGGCAAAGTGAGCGACCGCTCCCAATTACAAGTTGCCGTGCGGTCGAATAACCTGCATGAACTGGAATTGCTGAGCGCAGCTTTGCAAAAGCCCACGCCGGGACAGCCGCCACAGCCGCTTGGCCTTTATGGCACGGCGAACCTGAATGCCACCATCAGCGGATCGCTGAGCGCACCGCAGGTAAACGGACAATTTGATACCAGCAACCTGCGTGTGAAAGGAAGCGCCTGGAAGGTAGCGCGCGCCAGCTTTAGCGCAAACCCATCGCAGGCAAAAATTACCAATGGCGAATTGCAGGCCGTGCCTCGCGGACAATTCAAATTCAACGCGCAGGCAGGATTGAATCACTGGTCGTTTACGCCCAACAGCCCGATTGAAGCCAACCTTGCCGCTTCACAGCTTTCCATTGCTGATCTTCAGCACCTGGCGAATGAAAACTATCCTGTAACCGGCACGCTGGCGCTGAATGTCTCTTTGCATGGGTCACAGCTCAAGCCGGTAGGCAATGGATCACTCACGGTTTCCAACGCGAAGATGGCAAGTGAGTCCGTCCAGAACATTGACGTTAAGTTCCAGGGCGATGGAAACACCATCAACGCAACATTGAACATGCGCATGCCGGCCGGGACGGCCCATGCTGATCTTGCCTATTTGCCAAAGACTGAAGGCTATCAGGCAAAAATTCAGGCGCAAAACTTCCGGCTGGAAAAATTGCAGACCGTCAAAGACCGCAACTTGCAAGTAACTGGTGCATTGAACCTGAACGTGACAGGCCAAGGCACGGTAAAAGATCCGCAGATAGATGCCCTGCTGGAAATTCCGCAACTCCAGATGAAGCAGCAAACGATCCAGGGCATCAAGCTGCAAACCAACCTCAAGAACCATGTGGCCACCATTGCGCTGGATTCGGATGTAGCCAAGACCTTCATCAAGGCGCATGGCACTGTGGGAATTGAAGCGCCATACATGGCCGACGTGAAACTCGATACCGGACGCATTGACTTCCAGACTTTAATGGCCATCTATGCCCCGGCTCAGGCAAATGATGTTTCCGGCCAGACGGAGCTGCATGCTAGCGTGCGCGGCCCGTTGGCGGAAAAGAGTCGCGTAGAAGCGCATCTTGAGATCCCGACCCTCGCCGTGGGATACAAGCAGGTAAACCTGGCAGCGCAAAAGCCAATCCGCGCGGACTACCAAAACGGTGTTGCCACTTTGCAGCCAGTCTCAATCCGCGGCACCGGCACTTCCATTGATGCGCAAGCTACAGTGCCGGTGACAAGCCTGAAAGCGGCAACCTTCCTGGTGAAGGGCAATATTGATTTAAGCGTTGCGCAGATGTTTGTTCCCGATCTACAAAGCAGCGGACAGCTTCAGTTTGATGTGGACTCAAGTAGATATGGAGTTGGCTCCAACCTGAACGGCCAGATCAGAATTGTGAATGCCAACCTGCATACCACTGACGCGCCTCTCGGTCTGGACAAAGCCAATGGCGTGATCAACGTAACGCAGACACGGCTGGAAGTCGCCAGCTTTGAAGGTGAATCAGGCGGAGGAACCATCACCGCCAGTGGCGGCGTGGCTTATCGGCCCGCGCTGCAATTCAATTTGGGAGTAGCGGCAAATAACATTCGCTTGCGTTATCCCGATGGAGTGCGCGCCATTCTCGCCTCCAATCTGGCGCTTACCGGAAACACGCAGGCATCTGTGCTGAGCGGCCAGGTAAGAATTGGGCGCGTTTCCTTTACTCCTGACTTTGATCTGACCACATTTCTGGGGCAATTCAAGAGCGACTCAGTGGATGCCGGGACGCCTGGTTCACTTACGCAAACCATGAAGCTGGATATTGCCGTGCAATCGACCAGTGAAATGAATCTT
>DASRCD010000339.1:0-4079 GCA_035653315.1 Candidatus Angelobacter sp. | reverse complement strand
CGTGACCTGCGGATCGATATACAAAAAAATTGCGGGATTTGACTGCACTTCAAAAACAAAGGAATTGTCTCTGGGCTTGATGGAAGGGTAGATTGTCGCCCGAATCGTGGCATTTTCCGGCAGATAAGCCAACGCCAGTGCGGCAGACCGGCTTAAATCTGCACGCTTCCATTTTTCCAATGTCTGTTTCAGCGCCGTCGCCCGTGACAACAAATCCTGCGAGAGCACAAATTCTTTGAATTCAGCATCTTCAAAAGGACGCTTCATGGAAAGCTCGCGCTTTTTCAGCCGCTGATAACCTTCTGTATCAAACAAAGCTTTCCAGTCAGCATCGGTAATTGCTGAACCTGCCTGCTTCTTGGCTAGGATGGCCAGCACTGCCTCTGGTTCATCTGCAACCAGCCGAACCTGCACGCGTGATGCGGACTGCGCTGCTGCCATTGAAAAGAGCATCAACACACCGAGAGCGCGTATAAAAAACATACCTCTTTTGACCGCATGGCAATATAGCGGTTAGCTCTCGGCCTCATTACTCATAATGCAGGGCGACCATCGGGTCCACTTTAGCCGCGCGCCGTGCTGGAATGTAGCTGGCAAACACTCCCACCAGGGCCAGAATCAATGCCATGGCCAGGAACGCCACAGGAGAGTTGGTGTTCACTCCATATAAGAACGTTACCACCAGCCTTGCCAGGAAGAATGCGGCAACCAGTCCTGCAACAATCCCAGTACTCATGATGAAAGCGCTTTGCTTCAGGACCATCATCAGCACGTCTTTTGGTTGCGCGCCCAGGGCCAGGCGGATTCCAAATTCACGAATGCGCTGTCCCACGGAATATCCGACAACGCCATAAATTCCCACCGCGCACAAAGCCATGGCGATCATGGCAAACACAGTCAACAAACTTGCGCCAAAGCTGGAAGCCCACAGCGATTGCGAAATGACCTCCCCAATCGGCCAGACATTGGTGATCGGCAGATTGCGGTCCATTGCCTGCACTTCCGTCCGCACAGAACTCAACACCACGCGAGGATCGCCATTGGCCCGTACAAATAGGGTCAGATCGCCATCAGGATTTTGCACCAGCGGCACATACATATACGGACTTGGATTTTCACCCAGAGCGTTGTACTTGGAATCGCGCACCACGCCAATCACCTGCGTCAGGTCATTGTCGCGGAAAAACTTAAAGCGCTTGCCGATCGGATCTTCATTCGGCCATATCTGCTTCGCAGCCGTTTCATTGATTACCGCCACGCGCGGGCTGTTCTCGCGCACCAGGCTGTCAAAACCCTGTCCGCGAAGCAGCGGAATCCCCATGGTCTGCAGGTATTCAGGGGAAACAGCGGAATATTGTGTGATGTGTCCGCTCTGTCCGTTGTTTGTGTCCTCGCCTTCGCGGAACAGCGTCCTGCCAAGTCCGCCCCTGAATAAAGGAATGCTGTTGGCCAGTGCCGCAGCCCGAACGCCGGGAGTATTCTGCGCTGCTTCCAGGGCGCGGCGCTCAAACTCTTTGGCCCTTGCCGCGTCATAATTCAGCGCACTCAAATCAAACGAAAGCATGGCCAGGTTATGCGTCTCAAAGCCCGGGTCCATTTGTTGCGCATTGCGCAGGCTCAGCAGGAACAATCCGGCGCCTACCAGCGCAATCAGGCAAACGGCCACCTGCAATGAAATTAAAATATCGCGAACGCTGAAGCCGCGCATCCCGCCTTTTTTATGCGGGTCGCCGCCGGCACGTTCTTTCAACTCAGTCACCAGATCAGGCCGCGATGCTTGCAGTGCCGGGGCCATCCCAAACACCAGCCCTGTGC
The DNA here is from genome assembly GCA_035653315.1 of Candidatus Angelobacter sp. Classification (GTDB taxonomy): domain Bacteria; phylum Acidobacteriota; class Terriglobia; order Terriglobales; family Acidobacteriaceae; genus Angelobacter. The sequence goes on along the minus strand of DASRCD010000339.1, from coordinate 2,264 downwards.
CAATCGCTACCAGAAATGTAAACGCCATCACATGCCAGTCCAGCGAAAGGTCCATGCCGTCCGCCGATAACTGTGGCGGACGAAAGCGCCACATCAGATCGCGGCCAACCGCAGCCAATCCCAATCCCAGCGAACCACCGGCAACAGCCAGCACCATGGCCTCAGTGAGTAACTGCGTGATGATTCTGCCGCGGGAAGCGCCGATGGCCACGCGGATGGAAATCTCCCGCCTTCTTCCCGATGCTCGCGCCAGAAGCAGATTGGCAATATTGAAGCAGGCAATCAAAAGCACAATGCCCACCACAGCCATCATCATCAGGCCGGCACGTTCGAATTGTCCGCGCTGGTTCGGCGCAATGCTCGATTGCAACAGAGGCTGCGTAGTAAAAGAGCGCCCTTTGTTGGCCAGCGGAAACGCCTTTTCCAGATCGGAAGAAATGGCTTTCAATTCCGCACGCGCCTGCTCCTGACCCACGCCCGGCTTCAACCGGGCTACAGCGCTGAATCCCAGGAAGCGCCGTTCATTAAAAAGCTGCTTGCTGAACCCGGAAAGAATCTGGTCATGCATCGACATGGGGATCCACATGTCCGGGCCGCCAATCACGTTGGTTCCCTGAAATCCTTTTGGAGCCACGCCGATAATGGTGAATCCCTGCCCGTTCAGCAGAACATTTTCACCAATCACCTTTGGATTGGCTGCCATGGCGCGCTCCCAGAATCCATGGTTCAGCACCACCACAGGTCCTGCCCCGGCTTCGCGGTCTTCTTCAGGACGGAACGTCCTTCCCATCTGTGCCCGCACTCCCAGCACATCAAAGAAATTACCTGAAACAAGCTGCGCAACATATTGATTTGGCTGGCCATTCACCGTCATGCTTACGGCGGGGAGAGCAAAAGAAGAGATGGCCATCCCGGAAAAGGACTGCGCCCGGCGTTGGATATCTTCATTGTTGGGATAAGAACTGGGAAGAAAATTATTGGCCAGTGCTCTGCGCTGGTCCACGGTAAAAATCTCCACCAGGCTTGCCGGATCTTTTACCGGAATAGGATGAAAAAAAACCGCGTTCACCACGGTAAAAATCGCCGTATTGGCCCCAATGCCCAGCGCCAGCGTGATAATGGCAATGGCGGCAAATCCCGGTGATTTGCGCAAACTCCGCAACGCATAGCGAATGTCCTGGCTGATATTGTTCACGGTTTCCCCTGTGGCATTCTCTTAGTTTATTAAGAGACGCGTTTGGAAGCACCTAGTTAGCAGGGATGGCGGCAATTCTTTATAGGTCGAACCAGATAGATGACAAGTATCCAGAGTACAATGCTGTCAAATTACTTATTCATTGATACTTTTATGCCTGAGCTGCCTTTAAAACTTGAACTTTCGCGCATGTCGCGGCCCGACGTATATTTGTTGTTAGCCCCATTTCTTCCAGGGGGAGTTGTGCTGGGCGCTGTGATGCTTCGGAACTGGCAATTGGCTTCTAAAATCATCTATTCGCATTTCTTAGGATATTACACAAAGATTACCCTCCTGGCCCTTGCTGCTTATTTCTTGGGATTTCTGGTGAGGTTCATCTCGGAAGCAATCAGCAGAGAAGTTTCTCGCCTATTACTAAAGTATGTTCCTGTAGAGAAGCAAAACCAAGCTTTTAGACCATGGAATGCTTTGGAGTGGAGGCGATTAGCGCGACTATTCATTGGTCCGAAACTCACTCCAGAAACAGACTTTCCATTAGATGAAGCACGCTATCAACAGTTAGCTCTCGCAATTGAACAAATTTCTAATCCGGAACAAAAACGATCGCAAGCAGAAGAACTGGCTAGAGCGGCTGATGCCTTACGCGGAGCGGATTTACAGTGGACGAATTGGTACTTCATCCTTCGCAATTATATTAACAATGAGGAAGCTCTAAAAGACGATCTATTCCGTCATCAAATCATTTTTCTGTTCAATGCCTGTGGTATGGCAGGTATCATTGCACTAATCCTTGTTCCAGAGGCACGCAACTGGTTTCTTTGGTTGCTCTTTAGTAGTACCGTCCTGATCGGGCTCGTTTTTCCTTTTGCTGTTGCCAGAACAGCATCCACTTGGCTAGCCCTCGATAATGTTATGTCTGCACAGATGCTAAAGATTATTCGTGAGGAGCGTAGCAAAGAAGGCAAAACTGCATCGACTTAAATATCATCCGCGTTACCTCACCTCTCCAACCCCTCACACCCTGAATAAGGATTGCCCGGAATTCCTCTCATTAATCCACTATTCGCCA
>DASRCD010000338.1:0-11039 GCA_035653315.1 Candidatus Angelobacter sp. | reverse complement strand
CGTGACCGAATGCGTGTCGCTGGAAAAAACCAGGTATCCAGCCGGTACGCTACCTGGATCGAAGCGCGTGATTAACGGCGGTACCGTACCGGGTGGCATGAATGACCGCGCGCGATTCACGTACGCGACCGTTTCCGCCATTGCCTGAGACATGTCCGTGCCCGGGTGGAACTGGAGCTTCATCAATGCCGCCCCTTGGATCGATTTCGATTCCACGTGTTCAATGCCGGTCAGGTAAAGAAAGTGATACTCAAAAAAATAGACTAGATAACCTTCCATCTGCGCCGGGTCCATTCCGCCATAAGCCTGCGCAACATAAATTGTTGGAAGATTGAACTCGGGGAAAATATCCTTGGGCATTTGCAGCCAGGCCAGAGTTGACGCTATCGCAATGGCAAGCACCATCACGACCACGGTGAGCGGACGGCGTAAGGCTGCTTGGGGAAGACTCATAGGGTACCCAGATACGTTTTGCTCGAAACGGAGCGCTTTAAAGCCGCACGTTAGGGCAGCTTTATTCGGAAATGACCGCGCTCATTTTCGAAAGGCAGTTCCAAGTTAAAGAAAATTTAAGAACGGGAATGTAGCATGCCCATAGTAACGTCATGGCATTGGCTGGAAAAATCGTGTTTTCCATAAACAGGAAATAGCAACATCTAGGCGGCGGGTTAGAGCTTTAAATATTCTGCTGATTTTAAAATACTCTTTAATACAATCATCTTAACTGTTTCGAAGATAAACCTATAACAATGCATGTCATTCGAGGGCGGCCAGCATCTTTTACCGCACTCAAACCTACTTTATTCCAGATAAATAAAAGTTGCTTCTACCTAAGTAAATTTGCTTATATCATTTTGACGTCGAAATGACACCACGCAGAAATCATGCGCTTCCCAAATCTGCTGCGGGAGGGAAGGTTATTCCTGTTTTCATAAATGGTGCTCTGCAACTCATCCCTAGTTCTATTGACCACTAACTAGATTCATCCATACCAGTTCCATTTTGGGTCTTCGTTATTACTTTGGTTTACATCAAGATTAGAACATTCTTTGCCATTCGCGGTCCGTAGCTTTTAATTCTGCTCATTGATTCAAACAAAATCAGTCCAGCACGCGGGGCTCGATAAACTACGGTTTCTCGAATCATCGAGTTGCTGCTCACGGAGGTTCCATTTGAGCAACACTCATCACGAATCGCAGAAAAAAGCGGCGCAACAATCCCATAAAAAGATTCTTCTTGTTGACGATTCCAGCACAACGCTTCTTATCGAGGAGATGACATTCAGGAAGCACACCCAATATGGACTTGTGCTGGCCCGTGATGGCGAGGAGGCGGTTCAAAAGGCAATTGCAGAAGAACCGAACCTGGTCTTAATGGATGTAATCATGCCCAAGATGAACGGCTTTGAAGCCTGTCGCGAGATGCGGAAGCATGAAGCCTTGCGGAAGATTCCCATCATCATGGTCACCAGCCGCGGCGAATCTTACAACGTAGAGCAGGGATTCGAAAACGGTTGTAATGACTATGTCACTAAGCCGATCAATGGCGCCGAACTGGTTGAGATTGTAGACGGCTATCTGATGACACAAGGCTAAACAATGATTTCTAAGCTCGAATCCACAGGTAATTTAGTGAGTTCACAGGCAAGCCTGGCGGACCTGGAACGAAATCTGGGAAGCCTTTCACTGCAGTACATGAGGCAAACCGTAGAGCTTCCGCTCACCCATGAGAAGCAGCCGGTGCTGGCAAGACTTTATTCTGCGGCGAACACGCTGCATCAGGCGGTGCGGAACGGCCTGGTTGAGAATGCCATTTTCGAAATCAGTTCAAATCTGATTGGCTGCGAAGACGTTGCGCTGTTGGTGATGTCCAGGCGGGACCGCATAGATTTCATCGGCTCCATCGAATTTAGCCCAACACGGCTGGATACGCTCAGGCGGAACGCAAAGCGAATCATAGAAGAGGCTCCGGCAGATTTAATCCTGATTAAAACGGCGGATACCGGCGGGTCCTTCTTGTCGTCACTGGGCATCAGCGCTCGCATCCCCTTTTGGCTCGATGGTGTAACCAATGGCGCGATTGTCTTTTTTGACCTGCTCCCGCAGCGCAATGGTCTCAATGCAGGCGACCAGGAGCTACTGAACCTGCTTAGCGCCTACACCGGCCCCTGTCTGGCCGTCAACAAAACAAGGCAGCAAGAACCCCTGGGATGGATGCAGCTATGAAAACGGCAACTATGGAAACGGGAGACTCTACAAAAACATTACCGTATCAAGAAGTTTATCTGCATCCGGGACAGGCTTACATTTCTCCGGAGCCGGTACAAATATCCATGATTCTGGGCTCTTGCGCGGGGGTATGTCTGTATGACCGCCGCAAGGCAATGGGCGGAGCAACACATTACATGTTGCCGCGATGGGAAGGACCGGGCGAGGCCTCCACTCGTTATGGAGACATCGCCCTGGAACTCCTGCTCAAGCAGTTCCAAATCCATGGAAGCAGCTTCAAGGACTTGGAGGCCAAGATCTTCGGAGGCGCTTGCATGTTTGAGGCTTTTCGCACGGAAGATGGAAGTGATGACCACATTGGGTCGCGCAACATCAAAGTAGCGCTCCAAACGTTTTCCCAGCTTGGAATCGTTATCGCCGCCAGAGATACGGGCGGTGAGAATGGCCGAAAAATCAAAATGCAAAGCGATACTGGCTCAGTAGCTGTCTCTGTGATCAGGAACTCATAATGGAAATTCAACGCGACGTTATATTGAAAAACTTTCTGCTTGAGTCAGAGGATGGGCTCAAGCTGATGGAGCAGTCCATTCTGGAACTGGAGCTTCATCCTGGCGATAGCGAAGCTATTCAAAGCATATTCCGTGTCGTCCATACTATGAAGGGCAATGCCAGCCTTTTGGAGATTGAGGGCCTTCTGGCTTTTACCCATACCACTGAAGATCTGCTGGACGATCTTCGCAACGGCCAGCTCACTGTCACGCCTGAAATTATCACGCTACTGCTTGACCTGGTGGACACGCTCCGGCAAATGGTTGCTGCCGCGGGTCAAGGCAAGCATGAGACTACTCCCGCCGCAAAAAGCATCCTGGCCAGAATTTCCCAGCTTTTGAATGCGGATGGAAAAGCCGTGAAGAAGGAAGCAAGTGACAAACAGGAACGTCTTTCTGAACCGGAAACAATGAGTGAAGCGTCCTACAAATCAGCGCGCACGCTGCGCGTGGACGTGGAGAAACTGGATCGGCTGCTCGATCTCGTGGGTGAACTCACGATTGCGCGCGGGCGTGTGGCCCAGATGCTGGAGGCCAAGGGAGAAGTTAGTATCGACGAACTCCGCGATGCACACAGCTTTTCTGATGCATTGCATTACGAGCTTCAGAGCACAATCCTGCAAGTGCGCATGGTGCCGATTGGGCCATTGTTCCATCAATACAACCGTACTGTGCGCGATATGGCCAAGTCCCTGGGCAAGATGGCCCAGCTTCGCATTGAAGGAGAAGACATTGAGGTTGACACCTCGGTTGTCGAGTATCTCAAAGACCCACTCTTGCACATGCTCCGCAATGCCCTTGACCATGGCATTGAGACGCCTGCCAAACGTAAGAAGAGCGGGAAGTCTCAGACCGGTACGATCACGGTCCGGGCGGCCCGCGCGGGCGGAAACATCGTCATTGAAGTAATGGATGACGGCGCAGGACTCGACAAACAGAAGATCTGCGAAGTGGCCCAGAAAAAAGGCCTGGTGGCGGAGCCGCAAAAGTTACCGGACTCAGAAATCTATCAATTAATTTTCGAGCCAGGTTTCACTACAGCAAGCCATGTTAGTGACATGTCCGGACGCGGCGTCGGCATGGATGTGGTTCGGCGCAACATACAAGCGCTGCGCGGAAGTGTGCATGCTACGAGCCATCCGGGCGTGGGAACGACCGTGCGGGTCCGGCTGCCGCTAACGCTGGCCATCATTGAAGGCTTCAGCGTAGGTGTGGGGGATGAGACTTACGTGATTCCCGTGGATCAGGTGATCGAATGCGTGGAATTACCGAAGGAAGACCACGAAACCGCCCGCAAAGATGGAGTATTACAACTGCGCAATGAGCCCCTGCCTTTCATTCATCTGAAAGATCATTTTGGGCTGACGGGAGAGCGCGGCGCTAGACAGAGCGTGGTGGTGGTGCAACATGAGACCAGTCGCGCCGGTCTGGCTGTGAACGAACTCTACGGAGCGACGCAAACAGTCATCAAGCCCCTGCCGACCATTTTCAAAGATGTTCCCGGAGTATCCGGTTCAGCAATCCTCGGCAATGGGCGAGTAGCGCTGATTCTGGATGTTCCGGCCTTGTTCCGCGACTTCAAGATACAAGAAGCGCAAGCAAATTGATTTCTTAAAGATCAACAAACAAAACTGAGTGATTTTATTGGAGATATTGGAGAAAGAATAATGTTGAGCAAAATCACAAACCTTTCAGTAGGCCAACGACTTTTCCTGGGCTTTGGCCTTGTGCTGGCCCTCACCGCAGGTATTGGTTTAATTGGCTGGAACTACACCCATACTATGGCCGACGAATTTGACCATCTGTACACGGACAATCTCCAGTCAGCCGTGCATCTTTCAAACGCAGAGCGGGGACTGTGGGAGCTTCGCTTCGGCATCGCCAACTATGAGGGTTGGAACACCACCGACCGCGCCAAGATTCGGGCCGAAGAAGGCAAGTGGATGAACCAAATCGCGGAAAACATGAAAGCCTATGGCGAGGGCAACCGGACCAAGGCAGAAAAAGAGACCTTGGCAGAGTTTAATGACTGGTACACCAAGTACCTGGGAGCCCGCCCACATTGGTTTGAGCTGGTTGATCAGGGAAAACATGACGAGGCCCATGAATACCGTGCGGAGACGACCAATACTTTTGCTCCGAACGCAGTCAAGACCCTGGGTAAGCTGATCACTCTCCAAAATGAACTGGGTGACGCAAAGCGCGCACAGGTAAATGCAGAAGCCAACACTTCGCTGCAAATGATCCGAATGCTGCTGTTCCTGGCCATTGCAGCGGGCCTGGTGATGGCATATATTGCGACGCGCAGTGTGACTCTGCCTGTGACCGCGCTGGCCAAACATCTTGCTGAGCTGGCGTCCGGCGGTGGCGACCTGACCAAGCGGATAGAGGTCGGATCCAAGGACGAAGTCGGCCAGATGGGAACATCGCTCAACACGTTCCTTGGAAAGCTGGAAAAAATCATCGTTGACGTCAAGACCGGCGCGAGCGCCATTGCAGTTGCATCGCAGCAGGTAGCGTCGTCTTCTTCTTCGCTGTCGCAAGGCACCAGTGAGCAGGCAGCCTCGGCGGAAGAGACTACCAGTAGCCTGGAAGAGATGAGCGCTTCGATTCAGCAGAACTCTGACAACAGCCGCCAGATGGAACAGGTAGCGGCCAAGGGCGCGCGTGAAGCTGAAGAGAGCGGCAAAGCCGTGAATCACACGGTGGACGCCATGAAGTCGATCACGGAGAAGATTGAGATCGTCGACGAGATTGCCTACCAGACGAACCTGCTTGCCCTCAACGCGGCGATTGAAGCAGCCCGCGCCGGAGAGCACGGCAAAGGCTTTGCCGTAGTAGCGACTGAGGTGCGCAAGCTGGCGGAACGCAGCCAGGCGGCGGCCAAAGAAATCAGCTCACTGGCCACAGACAGCGTAAAGGTGGCGGAGAACTCCGGCAAGCTCCTGGATGAGCTGGTGCCGTCTATCCAGAAGACAGCCGAGCTGGTACAGGAAGTGGCGGCAGCATCACGCGAGCAGTCTGCCGGCGTGGCCCAGATCAACAAAGCCATGGCGCAGGTGGACCAGGTGACACAGCGCAACGCTTCATCCGCAGAAGAGCTTTCCAGCACGGCAGAGGAGTTGGCCTCACAATCGGAAGCGCTGCTGCAACTCATGAATTACTTCAAAGTGAGCGGCGATTCCACCTTTGCTTTCCAGCCAAAACCGCGGACGAAGGTTACCTGGAGCGAACCCGTGCCGCAATACAAGGCCATGCATGCGGCCGCAAGCGCGGCAGGCAAGCCGAATGGCAAGGCAGAAGCGGAATCAATGAGCTTTACACGTTTCTAGGGAGGAAGGTAAATGGATACCGCTATCAAAGAAGCTGTAGAGAGAGCGCAGTATTTGACTTTCTTCCTGGTAAACGAGGAATGCGCCATTAGCATTCTCAAGGTCAGGGAGATCATCGAATATGACACCATCACGACTGTGCCGAAGATGCCGCCGTGGATGCGGGGTGTAATTAACCTCCGTGGCTCCGTGGTCCCGGTCGTGGATCTGGCAGCAAAGTTCGGGATGGAACAAAAACCGGTGGGAAAAACCACCTGCATCGTGATTGTTGAAGCCCAGTTCGAAGACCAGCAAACAACGGTGGGACTGATTGTCGATGCCGTGAGCCAGGTGATGGAACTGTCGGATGAGGATATCCAGCCGGTGCCGGATTTCGGCACCAGCGTCAAGATGGACTACCTGATCGGCATGGCGCAATCGGGCAAGAAATTTGCACTATTGCTGGACGTGGACAAGGTGTTGACCACAGAAGAACTGCGCGACCTGAGCGAGGTTTCCAGCTCTGCGGAAAACGCCGAGTTGGAGAAATTCAACGAACGCATTCTCAGTGATGTGGAAGCCGAACAGAACCTGGACCGGGGAGAATGAGGGACCGGTTCCCGAGAAGGCCAAATGACACGACAGCAATTTGAGGAACATGCCGGTTCTATTCCCAGGGCCGGCATTAAGAAGATCCTGCTGGTAGATGATTCATCCACGGCGCGTATGACCTCCAGGATGCTTTTGGCAGGGCATGAATCTTATGTTCTTACCAGCGCTTGCGATGGCCAGGAAGGAGTAGAGAAAGCCCTCGCAGAACTTCCCCACCTGATTCTGATGGATATTGAAATGCCGCGAATGAATGGACTTGAGGCATGCAAGCTGCTGAAGCAGAACGAGACGACGAAGAATATCCCAATCGTTTTGCTCACCATGCGCGGCGAAGAATCGTTCGTCCGTCAAGGTTATGCCAGCGGCTGCAGCGATTTTTTGACCAAGCCTATCAATGAACAAAAGCTGGACATGATCATCAAGAAATTTCTTAGCTAAAGAAGCTGGAACTCAACCAGCAAGGGTTGCGTATTTCCTGCGTCCTTGAGCTCTCGGGCTTATTGGAAAGACATACAGAACCATGCCAACAATCAACATTGATTCCCAACCAGCCGGAGCAGCCGATACACTTCCAGACTCAGCTACCGCTTCTCTGGCCTCTTTTCAGGCATTCTCGCGCGAAATTTCTGAAAGAGAATTCATGCGCCTGCGCAATCTCGTACATGAGGAGGCAGGCATATGGCTTTCACAGGCCAAGATTGCGCTGCTCGTCGGGCGGCTAGCCAAGCGCCTTCGGCACCATGGACTGAAATCGTTTAAGCAATACTACGAGCTCGTCATCAATTCTCCGGAAGAACGCATTCAGATGCTGGATGCACTTTCCACAAATGAGACCCGCTTCTTCCGCGAACCGCAACACTTCGAATTGATGAAATCGGTCATCTTTCCAAAGTGGGCAGAAGAAGCCGCCGCAGGCCGCCGTGGCCGTAAAATTCGCATCCTGAGCGCCGGGTGCTCCACAGGCCAGGAGCCTTATTCTCTGGCGATGATCCTTCTTGATCATTTTCCCGCAGCTTCAGGATGGGAAATAGAAATCGTCGCTACGGACCTTTCCACGCGTGCCCTGGAGATTGCACGAACTGGCATCTGGCCGATGGCAAAGGCAGATGAAATTCCTTCTTCTTATAAGAAGACTTTTATGCTGAAAGGATTTGCGGACCAGGCTGGAAAGATAAAAGCAGGGCCGGAAATTCGTTCCGTTATCCGATTTTTCCGCATGAATTTAAATGAGCCGGCATACCCCTTGACCGGCAAATTCGAAATAATTTTTTGCAGGAATGTGCTGATCTACTTTGATCAACGCGGTCGAGAACGTGTGGTGCGCCGCCTGACTAGCTTTCTTTCCCCTGATGGACACCTCTTTCTCGGGCATGCTGAGAGCCTGCATTCCATGAGCGACTGTTTGAGGAGCATTATCCCAACAGTTTACGTTCGAAAAGAAGATGCCCTCGATGATACAAAGTCATAACGGCCCCTCTCCAATACAAGTCCTGGTTGTAGACGACTCCGCAGTCGTGCGGCAAGTGATGCATGCCATTCTTTCCCAGGAGCCCGATATGGCGGTGACGGTTGCTGCCGACCCGCTGATCGCGATGCAAAAGATGAAGCAGGTGCGTCCGCATGTGATCGTGCTTGACCTGGAAATGCCCCGGATGGACGGGCTCACATTTCTTCGCAAGATCATGGCGGAAGATCCGATTCCCACTCTGGTATGTTCGGGCGTCGCCGCACGAGGCACCAAGAATGCCCTTGTTGCGCTCGACGAAGGAGCGCTCGGTATCCTCACTAAACCCAAAGTTGGGGTTGGCAATTTCCTGCACGAGTCCGCTCTGGCGCTGATTGATATGGTCCGAGAGGCAGCACAGGCAAAACTAAAACAACGGATGCCACTCCGCAATGTTCCAGTTAGTCGCCCGGTTCCAAGCGGTCACACCCGATCCTCTTTAAGCTTACATTCGAAAGCTGGACGCGAGGCTGCAGAAATTGTTGCCATAGGCGCTTCGATTGGAGGAACAGAAGCTCTGGCAGAGGTGCTCACAGCGCTGCCTGCTGATGCGCCTGGGATCGTAGTTGTCCAGCACATGCCTGAGATTTTTACCGCAGCCTTCGCCAACCGCTTGAATGCCTTGTGCCGGATTGAGGTGAAGGAAGGCGCAGATGGCGACCAGATAACCCGAGGATGCGCCATCATCGCTCCGGGAAATCGTCATCTGTCAGTAGTGAAGCAACGCGGAGCTTACTATATTGAGCTGAATGACGGACCTCTGGTTTCGCGACATCGCCCCAGTGTGGACGTCCTTTTCCATTCGGTGGCTTCTGCCGCGGGCGCAAACGCTCTGGGAATCATTCTGACGGGAATGGGAAATGACGGTGCGTCCGGTTTGCTTGCTATGAAACGCGCCGGCAGCGAAACCATTGCTCAAGATGGAAAGAGCTGCGTCGTCTTTGGGATGCCCAGAGAAGCGATTTCTGCTGGAGCCGTTGAAACAATTGCGCCACTCGCCTGCATCGCTCGCCTGATTTTAGCGTGGGCGAACTCTGGTCGCCTAAACTATGCAGAGAAATCAACTGTTTGAATAATGCCGAAACCAGCAACGTTGCTTCCTGATTCGGACATAAGCTGCCAACGTGAGGTTTCGACGATCCAATCAATGCCGGGTTGATCAAAGACATAAACTTTGGCATGAAAGCGTCCCGTGAAGTACTGCACAGCGCAATTTAGAAAGCCAATCAGGTCAGACAGCGATTTTGGTGGACGTGCCATTGGATGCCGCCTATCAATCTGATCTTCTTCCCTTGCTGCGCTGCGGCCACTAGTTGCTCGGTTTTTGTTATTGCGCTCAGCCGAATCAGCTTTGGCAAATGGACTTTAAGGACCTCTAAAAGGATGGAATCAGTCCTCTGGGACCACTCTCGGTGCTGGACAATCACAGTCGTTACACAAGAAGGACATTGGACGGGCTTTGGGTCTTTGGGTTTGCAAAGGGATCGTGGAGAGGCACCAGGGATCAACCCACGTGAAAAGCAGTTCAAGTCCTAACAAGAGTGGGACTGCTTTTCTCTAGTTTTGCCGACATGGAAAGAATTAGCAAACGAGCAGCTTCGGAAAGAAGTCTGAGCAAAACACCGTTACCGTAGAGTCGCCGTCCGGAGAGTCGTCTGAAATTTCCAATGCAAGCTGCGCCAGATTGCCACTTGAAAGGGTTGCGCGATCTCTAACAAAACCAGTTGCGGATAGAGATCGCACCCTATTAGCAAGAAAGTTGAGCGAGAAATTCCCCCAGCTTCGCCGTCGCTTTGAATTGCGGGACCGGATTGAATTTCTTGAAGGCGCTGGTAAACGCATTCGAAAGGCTCCAGATAGATAAAAAGAAAGCGCACCCATAGCGACAGGCAGGAGGTGCAGGATCATAGCGGGAGGCGGCGTTAACAGCCTCCCGGTAATGTTGCATTTATTCATCCAGCATCGTCAAGTCAATGTCTGGCGGAAGGTGAAAAGCTCCAACGTGGTCCGAGGGGTTCGGGGGGATGGCGCCTTGAATCAATTTGCTTCCAGCGCCCACTTCGAAAATTTGCGGTGTTTCATACGTTTTCATAACGTGTTCCTTTCTTCCGCTCAAGATACGTGCTTGGCGTGAGCGGCTCCGCCAAGAGCATGCAAAGCTGATCCATGTTCTTGCCCAGGATGCATCAAGGGCTTATTCCTGATAAATGTCTCCACGGATCTAAGCCATTGTTCCACGGCAAGGGTATTCAGAACCGAGCAAAGCTGGTCTTGAATGCCCGTTCGCAACTTTGTCAGCACTTTTTGGAACGGGACGACATCTACATATCCACGCTTGCAGACCTCCCATGACCGCAGATCTCCAATATCGTGCCAGTCGCGTTGAATCGCCCGGAGAATCGCTTCGTCCATTGAGCTTTTCGTTCTGCGCTGCAGGATCTTGGGCGGCAAAATATCTTTGAGTGCACGCCGCATTATTGAGCGAAATTCTCCGTGACGCACAAACTGCGAAAACGGGGTCCTCAAGCAGAATTCAATCAACGGCCGGTGCGTATAGGGATGGGAAACGTACAGTTCCGGAAAATTTGCGAAATAGCCGGCGGCGATCACCCGAAATAAGAGTTCTACTGAGCGAAGTTGACCGCGTCGTGAGGGAGCAACAGCTAAATCAGCACGCGTACCTGCGTCCCACTTTTTTGCGCAGATCTCATTTTTACAATCTTTGGTCAAGAATACCGGAAACTCTGCCGGCGCATATTGTAGGGAGCGCGGCAGGACCGGTCCGATGGCCAAGGGCACTACCTGGGCGAGTAGAAGACGCCAATAAGGTCGTCCA
>DASRCD010000337.1:0-4488 GCA_035653315.1 Candidatus Angelobacter sp. | reverse complement strand
GACCAGCTGCGGATCTTTTCCGGCGAAGCCAGGCTGATTCGGATGGAATCGAAATCGGTAATCGTATTGCCCAGATCAAATGGACTTGAACGGTACAAGGTGTTCCTCCTGCGGCCTTACGCCGCCGCTGGCGGCTCCCGGTGAATGCTCATTTCTTTCTCTGGTCTCAACTCCCGCCCGGGGGCGCTCCGGAGTTGAGACGGGACTGATTGCGGCCCATTCACGCCCAAAGCGAACGTGAATGGGCCCCGTAATTAATCAGCCGCTGCGGCAGTCTGCTTTTTGCCGCCTTCAATCGTTTTGATCAGCTCCACATCCAGGCAGAGCGACTGCAACTCGCGGATCAGCACGTTGAATGACTCCGGCACGCCCGGCTCAATGGCGGCCTCGCCCTTCACAATGGCCTCATAAATCTTGGTTCGGCCAAATACGTCGTCAGATTTCGCGGTCAGCAGCTCCTGCAGAATGTAAGCTGCACCGTATGCCTCAAGCGCCCAGACTTCCATTTCTCCAAAGCGCTGTCCGCCGAACTGCGCCTTGCCGCCCAGCGGCTGCTGGGTAATAAGCGAGTACGGCCCAATGGAGCGGGCGTGGATCTTGTCGTCAACCAGGTGGGAGAGTTTCAGCATGTAGATGTAGCCCACCGTTACCGGCTGCTCAAACTTCTCTCCTGTCATACCGTCATAAAGATCGGTTTTGCCTGATTCAGGCAATCCGGCTTCACGCAGCATGGATTTGATTTCAGTTTCACGCGAGCCGTCAAACACCGGCGAGGCAAAGAACACGCCCCTGGTCAGCGTTTTGGCAACCGCCATCAGTTCGTCATCCTCAAGGCTGGTGATCTTGTCACCGAACGGAGTGTCCTTGAAGATGCTCTTCAGTTCGCGGCGCACCACTTCTTCGCGTGAATTCTCTTTCAGGAACTCAGCAATGCGTTCGCCCAGTTGATGACCGGCCCAACCCAGATGCGTCTCCAGAATCTGGCCTACGTTCATACGGCTAGGTACGCCGAGTGGATTCAGGACGATTTCCACCGGAGTGCCGTCCGCGAGGTATGGCATATCTTCTTCAGGCAGAATGCGGGCAATCACGCCTTTGTTGCCGTGACGGCCTGCCATCTTGTCACCCACGCTGAGCTTGCGCTTCATGGCCACATAGCACTTCACCAGCTTGATTACGCCGGGAGGCAGCTCGTCGCCCTTTTGCAGCTTGCCGATCTTTTCATTGGTGATCTTGCGCAGCACATCAATCTGGCGCGAGGTCATCTCTTCAATTTCGTCAATCTGCTCATTCACGCGCGGATCTTTATCGGCGTATTTAATACGCTTCAAATTGCGCGTGGAAATGCGCTCAATGGTTTCGCGATCAAGAATATTGCCCTTGGTGAGCAAGCGCTTGTTGGTGCGCTCGTCATGCAGGTCAGCCTGGACTTCCTTGCCGCCCAGGATGGCTTCCAGACGCTTCAGGCGCTCGTCGGTCAGGATTCGGATTTCGTCAGCCAGGTTTTTCTCCAGCCGCTCAATCTGCGAAGCTTCAATCGCCTTGGCGCGCTCGTCTTTTTCCTGTCCCTTGCGGGAGAAGATCTTCACATCGACGATGGTGCCTTCAATACCGGGAGGACACGTGAGGGAAGCATCGCGCACGTCGCCGGCTTTTTCGCCGAAGATGGCGCGCAGCAGCTTCTCTTCCGGGGTGAGCTGGGTTTCGCCTTTCGGCGTTACCTTGCCCACAATGATGTCGCCCTGTTTTACCGTAGCGCCAATGCGGATCACGCCGCTTTCATCCAGATCGCGCAGCGCAGATTCGCTGACGTTTGGAATATCGCGGGTAATTTCTTCCGGCCCCAGTTTGGTATCACGAGCTTCAATTTCAAACTCTTCAATGTGGACAGAGGTGTAGTAATCCTCTTTCACCATCTTTTCTGAAACCAGGATGGCGTCCTCAAAGTTGTAGCCGCGCCATGGCATGAACGCGACAAGCACGTTCCGGCCAAGGGCCAATTCGCCTTTGTCTGTGCAAGGTCCGTCCGCGATCACCTGCCCTTTCACCACGCGGTCGCCTTTTTTGACCACCGGCTTCTGGTTGATGCAGGTGTTCTGGTTGGAGCGCTTGAACTTTGTGAGCTGGTAGATGTCGCTGCCGACTTCACGCGACAACTGCGTTGGATGATGCTCGCCTTCCACGCGGACGATGATTCGTTCAGAGTCAACCGAATCAACAATTCCGTTGCGGCGCGCCAGCACCACAGCGCCAGAGTCGCGGGCCGTTACGCCTTCCATACCCGTTCCCACAAATGGGGCAGCAGCACGGAGCAGCGGCACGGACTGGCGTTGCATGTTTGCGCCCATCAATGCGCGGTTCGCGTCATCATGCTCCAGGAAAGGCACAAGCGATGCGGCCACGGAAACAAGCTGCTTCGGGCTTACGTCGATGTAATCGACTTCGTCGCGCGGCACCAGGACAAAGTTGCCGCCTTTGCGGGCGTCAACGATCTCACCCACGATGCGGCCTTTGTCATCCAGTTCAATGTTGGCCTGCGCGATCACATGCTTGTCCTCTTCCCAGGCGGAGAGATAGAACGAGAACGGCTCGGTTTCCAGGCCCTTTTTGCGGCGCTCTTTCAGGTCAGCGGCAACTTTTTCCGCTTCTTTGAGTTCAACGTGATCGCCTACACGGTAGTCGCTGTCACCGGCATTCACAATGGTCACGAAGTCCACCACGCGCGAATCTTTCACGCGACGGTAAGGCGATTCAATAAAGCCGTAATCGTTAATGCGGGCATAGCAGCTCAATGAGCTGATCAGACCGATGTTTGGACCTTCCGGCGTTTCAATCGGGCAGATGCGGCCATAGTGCGTGGGGTGAACGTCACGGACTTCAAATCCTGCGCGCTCACGCGAGAGACCACCCGGCCCAAGAGCTGAGAGACGGCGCTTGTGCGTGATCTCTGACAGCGGATTGGTCTGATCCATGAACTGTGAAAGCTGCGATGATCCGAAGAATTCACGGATGGCAGCCATGACCGGCTTAGCATTTACCAGATCATGCGGCATGGCCGTGGACATTTCCTGATACACCGACATCTTTTCCTTGATCGCGCGTTCCATGCGAACCAGGCCGATGCGGAACTGATTTTCCATCAGTTCGCCCACGGCGCGCACGCGGCGATTGCCAAGGTGATCGATGTCATCTACCGCGCCAATGCTCTTACGCAACTTCAGCAGGTAGCGGATGGTGGCATAGAAGTCTTCCGGATCAAGCGTGCGCCGGTCGAGCTCCGTTGCGTCATTCTTTTCATACAGCTTGATGTTGAACTTCAGGCGGCCGACGCGGCTGAAGTCATACTTACGGGCGTCAAAAAACATGCCATGGAACAGCGCGGTGGCTGTATCCAGGGTCGGCGGATCGCCAGGACGCAGTTTGCGGTAGATTTCAATCAATGCTTCCTGCGGCGTCTTTACGGAGTCACGGCGCAGCGTGGCGCTGATCACATTGCCCACGTCATCGCGCTCAGGGAAGAAGACATGAATTTCTTCCACGCCCGCGTCCATGATCTTAGAAAGCTTATCGGCCGTAATTTCGCTGTTTGCTTCCAGCAATACCTCGCCGCTGGCTGTATCCACCACGTCTGCCGCGGTAAATGCGCCTTCCAGGTCAGTGGTATCAATATCGATATCAGTGATCTTGGCTTTCTGGATTTCCTTGAAAACCGCCGGGGTAATCTTGCGGCCGGAGTGCGCGATCTCATGCCCGCTCTTGTCCTTGATGCTGTGTGCCAGCTTCAGACCAAGCAGGTTGGTCGGCTTCTCAATGCCGCTTTCCAGAGTCCAGCGCAGCTTCTTGTCTTTCAGGCTGATGCGGTCAACGGTATAGAACGTGCGCAAAATATCTTCGTCAGAACGCAGGCCCAGAGCGCGCAGAAAGATGGTGCCCAGGAATTTGCGCTTACGGTCAATGCGCACATAAAGAACGTTTTTCTGGTCGTACTCAAATTCCACCCATGAACCACGATAAGGAATGATCTTGCCCAGGAAATAGGTGCGGTTGTTGGCGGTCTCAAAGAACACGCCGGGGGAACGATGCAACTGGCTCACGATGACGCGCTCAGTGCCGTTGATGATGAACGTGCCGTTCTGCGTCATCAGCGGAATATCGCCGAAGAAAACTTCCTGCTCCTTGATGTCGCGAATGGATTTCGCGCCCGTGTCCGGATCCTTGTCGTAAATGGTCAGGCGGATGGTGACCTTCAGCGGCGCGGAATAGGTCATGCCGCGCTCCTGGCATTCGTTCACGTCATATTTCAGCTGTAGCGTCACCGGGTCGCCGCACTTGTTGCAGAAAGTCGGCGTGTTCTTGTTGAACGTGCCGCACTTCGCGCACAGCACGTCGCCGGTCTTGTACGGGTTGGTCACGACGGACGCGCCGCAATTGCGGCAGGTGGCGCGCAAGTGATGCAGGCCGCGCAGATGGCCGCACTTGCACTCCCAG
>DASRCD010000336.1:0-5852 GCA_035653315.1 Candidatus Angelobacter sp. | reverse complement strand
AGTGCTGAAGTGCTGAGGGAAGCAGCCCCATTGCTCAATGCAATGCTGCCGGAAATGGGAGTGTCTCCATCCAGGAATTGAACAGAGCCATTTCCCGTGCCCGGCGTCAGCGTGGCAGTGAACGTCACCGTAGCTCCAGGAGCTGAGGGGTTTGTGCCCGCCAAACTAACGGCAAGGGTGCTGGTTACCGGGCGCAGCAGGACAGCGCTGTCACGCTCATCCTTGTAGATCAGGGGCCAGTCATTGTTTGCCGGATTGTACGGTACATGCGTATCCAGAACGGTGACCATACCCGGAATGGTTGAACCTCCGGAAAGATTATAGGCAACCCCGATATCCGTGGTTCCATTCTGGTCAAAATCACCGAGCGAGGGAGTAATGCCAGTAAACGGTATCGCGTTGTTCGCGCCCCCAAGCCGCCATGATCTGGAGACAGTGCCATCTTTGCGGATGGCCTGGAGCTGCGGATTGTTCAAATCATTCAGCGAGGGGTAACAATTTCCGGGAAGCCATCTCCATCCACATCGCCAATGACAACGCGGCCGTATCCAATGGCAGCATTGGGCCGCAATGGCCATGCACCCGAGAACAGGGTTCCATCGCTATTAAATAAGAAGAGGCCAGATTCCCGTGAGAGCACGATTTCCTCATGCCCGTCGCGATTGAAATCACCCACGGCAATAGATACATCTTCAAACTCCTGTCCAGTTGTTACATCCACCGGCCAACCCGTGCGCTCCGTTCCGTCTGGCTGGAGCACATGGAGCGTGGCTTGCTGCCCGTTATAAGAGAAGAGGATGGTTTCAAGTTTTCCATTGTGATCAAGGTCTACGGCAGCCATGCCGAAAGGCAAGCCCGTAAGCACAGGAGCGTTCAACGGTTTTGGCGTGCCATCACTGCCGATGAGCTGCAAAGTGTAGGTGTTGGAAGAGAGGCCTTCCTGCACCAGAATTTCTTTGGCGCCATCTCCGTCAAAGTCCCCAACTAAAATTCGCGCATGGTTGCGGAATGTTCTTAGGCTATTTTGGTCTTGAATTTGAATTGGAAAGCCCAGCGCTTGTTGGCCATTGGGCAGCCAGACAAACAGGTCAGCCAGGTTATTGTCCAGATCAGGACCAATAGCAATTGTCTCCAGTTGGAAATTATTGTTCAAATCTTCCAAAGTCAATGGATTGATCGTAAGGTCCACGTTGAACGGGCCCGGCGAGAAAATATCAAAGCTGGTATCAGGATGGATCACCCGTACCACGTTGAAATCAGGCATGACCGCTTCATCGCCGGGCTGGCCATCAATATTGCCGACCGCAGGCTGGTGAAAGCTGCCAAATTGGTTCAGGTTGGTTTGCTCAAATGAGCCATCCGGATGAAAAACCCACGAAGCAGCAGGAATTGTGCCGTCATTGGGACTTTCCATCACCAAGCGGAGCGTGCCATCAGCATTATGGGCCGGAACAATCCCGGAGCCGGTGAAAGGACCAGGTTCCACGAACACAGGCCATCCACTGGAGATCAAATCCGGTTCGAGATAAACCTCCGTAGTGATTGGCTGGAAGTTGAAGTTATCTACGCTGAGCTGTATCTGGTAATACCCCGCTTGCGTAATGGAAGAAGTGTCCCACGTTGCCAACGTTGTATTGGCAACGGGAGCAGCACCATTATTGGTAAGAGTGATGCCGGTAGTCTGCCAGCCGTTGAAAGAATCTACGCTGCTCCACTGGATACTGAAGTTCTGGATGCCGGGGCCTCCCGCAGTTCCAAGAATCGGAATAGTTGCGCCCGCTTTAAACGTTGGCACAAGGATTTGCGATGTAGTGGGCGCAGGGCTGGCAATCTGCAGGAAATTTACCGTGAATTGTGACTGAGTGGTAAATCCAGTTCCTGCCGTATTGAATACCGTGAGGCGAATGGAATACACGCCGCCACTGGAAAGATTATTAGGATCAAGCGTGCCCAGTACGCCATCTGAAACTGGTGTAAAGCCGTTAAAGAATGGTATCCAGAAGAAAGGTTGCGTTCCTTGCCCGTATTCCAATAAATAGCTGGTAAATCCCGGCCCTTGGGCTGTGCCCTGAATCGTGATTGGATCTATAGGGCTGGCGCCAGGGACAATCGCCGTAATCTTTGCTTCTTGTGGATTCTGCAAAGCCAGAGCGGCCGTGGCATTGAGATTACCGGGACCAAATCTTGTGTCAAAGTTCGGCGTTGCTGAGGAGCGGAGAATTGTGCGTACCGTGTCCGGCGAATAGCCTGGATTTTGCGACAGGATCAGGGCCACCACGCCGGAAACATGCGCCGCAGCCATGCTTGTGCCGCTCATGCGGGTGTATCCATCAATCACTGGCTGGCCATTGAAGGTGCCAGAAGCCTGGAGTGAGAGAATGTCTTCCCCCGGCGCCGTAACATCAATTTTTGGACCAAAATTTGAAAAGAAACTGAAGTTGCCAAAAGGTCCGGAGGAAGCCACGGTAATCACTTCAGGAGAATTTCCAGGGAAGGAATTACTTGCATCCTGGCTGAAGTTTCCCGCCGGCGCCACGAAAACCACGCCCAGGCTGGTGGCAAACTGGATAGCTTCTTCAATTGTCTGGGAGCCGCTTACACTATCCCATGAAGCATTGATTACGTCCGCGCCATTTGTGGCCGCATACATAATGGCCGGGGCAAGGGTAAAGTCAAAGCCGTTGCCAAAATCATCCAGCCCTTTAAGGGCCATAATGCGGGCGTTCCATGCAACTCCTATCACGCCAAGGCCATTGTTTCCGGTAGCGGCAATGGTGCCGGCCACATGCGTGCCATGGCCGTTATGATCAATAGGATCGTTGTTGCCAAATACAAAATTCCATCCGCGCACGTCATCTATAAATCCGTTGCCATCATCATCAAAAAAGTTTCCATCCACTTCATTTGGATTGGTCCATATATTGGCGGCCAGATCCGGATGGTTATAGTCCACTCCGGTATCAATCACAGCTACAACCACGCCACTACCCTGGGTAGTGTCCCAGGCTGCGGGAGCATTGATGGCGGATAAGCCCCACAGGTCCTGGTAAGGTTGTCCCCATGTGCCGCTGCTGGAAAGAAATGGATCATTCGGAAGCTGCCGGGCTGAAAACTTATGCTCTGGCTCGGCAAATTCCACGTCAGGATCGGACTTAAGCTGCTGCAGAATGCGTGCCTTTTCCTGTGCCGGCAGGCTTCCAAACTCCAGCACGTAAGTCCGTGAAATTGCAGGAGTAGCTTTAGGGTGCGCCATGCGCGCTGCCCGCAATTTGAAATGCTGCCGGATATGATCAGCCATTTGGGCGTCTGACCATCCGTGCTGCTTTCTTAGTTGGATCATTTGCGGATAAAGCGGCGTAATCTGCTGCGCCGCATGGCGGCGTAAAAAGCTTTCAATCCGGACGTTTCCGCTCTGGCCGGCGCGAATCTGTGTTCGCCCCCCAGATTGGCGCGTGACCTGCGCCTCCGTCTCCGAAGCCAGCGAAGGTTTTAATTTGACGATAATGCGCTCAGCAGGATCAACCAATGCCGCTGTTGCCTGCGCTTGCATAACTCCAGAAAGAAAAAATAAGCTTCCGAGAATTGCCAGGCTAAGGTGAATAGCTAAGAATTGCTGCAATGAAGACGTACGGCGGGGTGCGCTTAACATGAGCGTTCTCCTGAATAACTAGAGCAAAAAATAGATTGTTGCTTTATGGATTGCAGCAGATTATAGCTTGGATATTTTAAGTTTCAGTGTGCAAATCAGATTAATAATACTTTCTTATGGTTACGAAAGGATTAACTATCATCCAACTATCAAACAGTACAACTATCATCCATGCTAGCCCTGTGTCATGGTAGGACAAATCCGAAATTGATGCGATGTTTGGCTGAGGAATTCTGAAAGCAGCGGCGGGAGTTTTCTTTGACAAGATATAGGCGTTGAGCAGGCATGCCCAACGCCTGAATAGAAATCGCGGAGAAAATTAGTGATTCAGTTCGTAGCCTGCGAAAAAGTAGCTCAGTTCAAAGCGCGCGGTTTCATCAGCATCCGAACCATGAATCGCATTGTTTTCAATATTGGAAGCCCACTTCTTGCGGATGGTGCCTTCTTCGGCATTGGCCGGATTGGTGGCGCCCATGAGCTTGCGCAGATCGGCAATTGCGTTGTCTTTTTCCAGCGCCAGCACCACTATGGGCCCACTGGACATGAACGTGGTAAGTGAATCAAAAAAAGGACGGCTGGCATGGACGGCATAAAAACCCTCAGCCTGCTGCTTGGTAATTTCCAGCATCTTCATGCCAATAATGCGGAAGCCTTTCTCCTGAATCATATGGAGAATGTCACCGGTTGCGCCCTTGGCGACCGCATCCGGTTTTACGATGGAAAATGTGCGTTGCAGTGTATGCATTCCTGGTAATCACTCCTGAAAGAATTTCTATTTGAACACCAGACGGCTTGAGCAATGAAGCTTTGCGATCTTTGCGTCCTTTGCGGTAAACCTTTAGATTTTCGCGGTCCCAATCCTGTCCAGCAACGTCTGCGCCATCAGCGCCGGTGATTTTGCCACCGCGATTCCCGCCGCTTCCAGCGCCTTGATCTTTTCTGCCGCAGTGCCATGTCCGCCGGAAATGATGGCTCCCGCATGGCCCATACGCCGGCCTGGCGGCGCTGTCTGCCCGGCGATAAACGAAACAACCGGCTTTTTTACATGCTGTTTCACGTATTCAGCCGCGGTCTCTTCCGCGTTACCACCAATTTCGCCAATCATAATGATGGCGTGCGTCTCCGGATCTTCATTGAACAACTTCAGCGCGTCAACAAAGTTGGTGCCGATAATCGGATCACCGCCGATGCCAATCGCCGTCGATTGACCAATGCCGCGCTGCGTAAGTTGATACACAGCTTCATACGTCAGCGTGCCGGAGCGCGAGACAATACCGATATTTCCTTCCTTATGAATGTGTCCCGGCATAATGCCAACCTTGGCCTTGCCGGGTGAAATAATTCCCGGACAGTTTGGCCCAATCAACCGCGACTTGCCTTTGACCTTCAGGTACTCATAAGCACGAACCATGTCCAACACCGGAATGCCTTCCGTAATGCAGATGATCAGCGGCATCTCCGCGTCCACCGCTTCCATAATGGCGTCTGCCGCGAACGGAGGAGGAACAAAAATCATGGTTACATTGGCGCCGGTTTCTTCTTTGGCTTCTGCCACAGTGTTAAAGACCGGCCAGCCTTCATGCGTGGAGCCGCCCTTGCCGGGAGTCACGCCGCCAACAACGTTTGTTCCGTAAGCCGCGGAAGTCTTTGCATGAAATGTGCCTTCACGTCCGGTAATTCCCTGGACAATGAGCCGCGTTGATTTATCAACCAGAACAGCCATATTTATTCGTAAACCTCAATCTTAATGTCGTCACTTGAGGGTGTCAGCGAGCAAGCGCATTCATCAGCTTGCGCATGGCCCCTAAGGACTTACAGAAGGCTTATTTGCCTCCCGCGGCTGCCACAACTTTTTCCGCAGCGTCTTTCATCGTCTCGGCCACCTGGAAATTCAAGCCGGAGTTCATCAGAATCTCGCGGCCTTTTTCCACGTTGGTTCCCTCCAGCCGCAGCACCAATGGCAGTTTCAAGCCGGTAGCTTTGGCCGCCTGCACAACGCCATCAGCCAGTGTGTCCACGCGCAAGATGCCGCCAAAAATGTTGATCAGGATGGCCTTCACATTTTTGTCACTCAGCAGGATTTCAAACGCATGGCCAATCTGCTCCGCGTTGGCGCCGCCGCCCACATCCAGAAAGTTTGCCGGCGATCCGCCCGCATATTTAATAATGTCCATGGTCGCCATGGCCAAACCAGCGCCATTCA
>DASRCD010000335.1:0-4273 GCA_035653315.1 Candidatus Angelobacter sp. | reverse complement strand
TACCGCGATTGATCGGCCAAGCCAAGGCATTGCAGATGTTTTTGCTGGCCGAGATGGTAAAGGCGGACGAGGCGTTGAGGATTGGGCTGGTGGATAAGATCGCGGAAGACCCCGTTCATGCTGCAATGCTTTATGCGCATAGGAACTCTATACGGTAGAGACGTAGCATGCTACGTCTCTACGTCCAAATTTATCTTGCCCGCAAAGCTCCGCGTGGGTTCCGGCTCACAGGTGTAATGCAGAACCAGCAATAAAAGCACTCTCGCAATGCGTGTTTACAGCCAAAAGAACTTAATCAGTGAAAATCTGTGTAATCCGTTTATCCGTGGTAAATCTTTCGCCGGTTTGCGCGTCTTTCTTCCGCTCATTTATTCTAATTAGTTTGCCTTACGCCTATGGCCGATCAGATACCCAAGCTTCCCAGCAAAATTGACGCAACCTCCGCCCGCTTTGAGAAAAACATGCGAGCCATGGCCGAACTTGTGGCCGCCATCAAGAATGAAGAAACCCAGATCAGGATGGGCGGCGGCGAGAAAGCCATTGAGTCGCAGCATGCCAAAAAGCGCCTGACCGCGCGCGAACGGATCAACCTGCTGATTGACCGCGACACGGAGTTCTTTGAACTCGGGCTGTATGCCGCCTATGAGATGTATGAAGAGTGGGGCGGCGCTCCTTCGGCCGGTGTAGTAACCGGACTGGGCCGTGTTCATGGGCGGCTGTTCATGCTGATTGTGAATGATGCCACGGTGAAAGCCGGCGCGTTCTTTCCCATGACGGCCAAGAAGGTGATTCGCGCGCAGAACATCGCCATTGAAAACCATATTCCCACGATCTACCTGGTGGATTCCGCGGGAGTGTTTTTGCCACTGCAGGAAGATGTATTTCCCGATACGGACGATTTTGGCCGCGTGTTCCGCAATAACGCTGTGATGTCCGCCATGGGGATTCCGCAGATCACGGCAATCATGGGCATGTGCGTGGCCGGGGGCGCTTATCTGCCGGTGATGTGTGACACCATCCTCATGACAGAAGGCAGCGGGCTTTTTCTTGCGGGACCTGCCCAGGTGCAGGCGGCAATTGGCGCAAAGTATTCAGCAGAAGAACTGGGCGGCGCGCAGATGCATGCCCAGATTGCCGGGACTATTGATTACCGCGAAGCCAATGACCATATCTGTATTGAGCGAATCCGCTCCGTGGTGAGCAAGCTGGGCCATAAGCCGGGAGCGCCGTTTAATCGTATAAAAGCTGAGCCGCCCGCCTATGCCGCGGAGGAGATTTACGGAATCTTTGAAGCCGACGGCATGAGGCCGTATGACATGAAGGAAATCATTGCGCGGATTGTAGATGGCGGAAAATTCGATGAATATAAAGCAGAGTACGGCAAAACCGTAGTCTGCGGGCTGGCACGCATTGGCGGATTTGCCGTGGGGATTGTGGCCAATCAGGCGTTGCCGGTGCAGCAACCTGACCAGCACTCCGGCGAGAAGCGCACAGAATTTGGCCGCGTGATCTATACCGAAAGCGCGGAGAAGGCCGCCCGCTTTATTATGGACTGCAACCAGAACCTTGTTCCCCTGATCTTTCTGCATGACGTAAACGGGTTCATGGTTGGCCGCGATGCCGAATGGAGCGGCATCATCAAAGCAGGGGCCAAAATGGTGAATGCCGTGGCCAACTCTGTGGTGCCCAAGATCACAGTCATCATCGGCGGTTCTTTTGGAGCAGGGCATTATGCCATGTGCGGCAAGGCCTATGATCCGCGATTTGTCTTTGCCTGGCCCTCCGCGCGCTACGCCGTAATGAGCGGCGCTGCGGCAGCAGGAACGCTGGTGGAAATCAAGATCAAACAACTTGAGCGCGGCGGCAACAAGCTGAGCGACGCAGAACGCAAAGAGCTCTTTAATTCCACCAAGGCCACTTATGACAAACAGGTTGACCCTCGCTATGGCGCGGCGAGATTGTGGATCGACAAGATTATTGATCCCATGGAGACGAGACAGACATTGATCACGGCCCTGGAGGCGGCCAGCTTAAATCCAGAGGTGGGGGAATTTAAGGTGGGAGTGTTGCAAACTTAAGCCCAGAAATATTCACCGCTGAGACGCAGAGGCGCGGAGAAAGGCAAAAGGAGCTTCTGGTGAGCATTGATCGCACTGAAAAGAATATTGAACAGGATAAATTGATTCATGAAGGCTTGACGGAGCAGGTCATTGGCGCAGCCATGGAAGTGCACAAAGCTCTTGGTCCCGGGCTGCTGGAATCAATATATGAAGAGTGTCTCTGCCATGAACTCCGCTTACGGGAATTAAAATTTCAGCGCCAGCTTTCAGTTCCGGTTATTTATAAAGGTGTGTCGCTCGACTGCGGTTATCGTCTGGATTTGATTGTTGAAGACATCGTCATCCTGGAATTAAAGTGCATTGAACGTGTTCTGGCCATCCATGAAGCACAATTGCTTACATATCTGAAACTGATGGATAAACCTGTCGGATTTATTATCAATTTCAACGTTCCTGTACTGCGGCAAGGGATTATCCGAAAAGTTTTTGACTCCGCGTCTCCGCGACTCCGCGGTGAAAAAAGTTTTGTGGCTGGAGCAGGATCAAACGATGGCAGATAACGAAATCAAAATCATCGAATGTCCTCGCGATGCCTGGCAGGGCCTGAAGAGCCAGATTCCCACTGCCACCAAGGTCCAGTATCTGCGGGCGCTGATTGGGGCGGGATTCAAGCACATTGATGCTGTGTCGTTTGTTTCGCCCAAAGCAGTTCCGCAGATGGCTGATTCGGAAGAAGTCCTGAAGCAGCTTGATCCTCCGGATGACGTGGAGATTATCGGGATCGTGGTGAACCAGAAAGGTGCGGAGCGGGCCATTGCCACGGAAGCGGTGCAGACGCTGGGTTTTCCGTATTCTGTTTCACCCACGTTTCTGGAACGCAACCAGCACCAGACACTGGAAGCGGCACTGGACGAACTGGAGCAGATCAAACTAAAAGCCGATGCGGCAGGGTTGGACGTGGTGGCATATATCTCCATGGCGTTCGGCAATCCATATGGCGATTTGTGGAACGCAGATGAAGTGGTTGAGGCGGTGGGAATTCTGGCCGACATGAACATCACGCAGATCTCGCTGGCCGATACGGTTGGGCTTTCAACGCCCGCGCAGGTGAAAGAACTAATCTCCGCCGTGACGAGGGCTTACGATTACCTAGAGATTGGCGCTCATCTGCACAGTACACAGGCCGGCGCAGCGGAAAAGATTATCGCCGCTTATGATGCCGGATGCCGCCGCTTTGATTCTGCCATTGGCGGTTTGGGAGGCTGCCCGTTTGCGCAGGATGAGATGGTTGGCAACATTCCCACGGAGATCGCCGTGCAAGCACTGGCTGCGCATGGAGCTGAAGTCCCTTTGAAGAAGCCGCTGGATTCAGTGGTGCAGATGTCAGCGGATATTGCGAAGAAACATACGGTGGTGATGTGATTGTTTCTAAAATCCCGAACGTAGTGAGGGAACCCTATTGTGCCCTGGAATTTAAGGATTTCCAAATGCTTCATATAGTAGGGATTCCTCCCCTTCGGCAAGCTCAGGGTTCGGAATTTCAAAAAAGATCATGAGTTAGTAATGGATACAACTAGAAGGAACTGATGTGAGCTACAAAACTGTTCAGTACTCCGAAGCACAGGGAATCGCTACCATTACGCTGAATCGTCCGGACAAGCGTAACGCCATTAGCTATGAGCTGATTGACGACCTGATTGCCGCGTTGGAGCAAGCAACAAGCTCATCGGCGCAGATTGTGATGCTTACCGGCGCAGGCAAAGCATTTTGTTCCGGCATGGACCTTGACAACCTGAAGCAGCTTACTGGTCGAAGCCATGAACAGAACATTGCCGATTCAGAAACCATGGCGTCGTTATTTCGCACGCTTTATGACTGCCCCAAGCCGACGATTGCCGCCGTGAATGGTGCAGCCATCGCCGGCGGAACAGGATTAGCGACGCTGTGCGACTTTACTCTGGCTGTGCCGGAAGCAAAGTTCGGCTATACGGAAGTGCGCATTGGATTTGTGCCGGGCATTGTTTCCAGCTACCTGATTGCCAATGTGGGAGAAAAACGTGCACGCGATCTACTGCTTACAGGCAGGCTGTTTGGCGCGGAAGAGGCGCTTCAGCTGGGACTGGTGACTGAGATTGTTGCGCCGGAGGAGCTCATGACCCGCGCATTGCAGCTTGCCGCGCAGTTAATGGAAAACAGTCCCGCATCGTTGCGCG